>JAEXTB010000237.1 GCA_023453725.1 Bacillota bacterium
AAACAGAGGCCCCCGCGGCTCCGGCTGAAAAGCCCAAGGTTGCCCTCATACTCGAAGGCGCGATTTCGGACATGAGCTGGAACGCTACCGCTTACAACGGCCTCAAGAAAATTGAAGCCCTGGGCGCGGAAGTCAAGTATGTGGAAAACACGCCCGCTTCTTCCGTTGCTGACGCAATCCGTACATTCGGCGACGAAGGCTATGACGTCATTTTCCTCTCCACCAACAGCTATGCGGATGCCGGCGCCGCGACCGCGACCGAATATCCCGATACCCAGTTCTTCTTCATCAACTCCGGCGTGATTTCTGAAAACGCTTCTTCCTTTGCTATTCAGGATGCAGAGCAGGGCTTCCTCATGGGCGCACTTGCGGCGCTTCTGACTGAGACAAAGACCGTCGGCTTTATCGGCGGCCTTGAAATCCAGCCCATCAAGAACGGCGGCAAAGGCTTTGCACAGGGCGTTGCGTATGTTGACCCCTCCATCAAGGTTCTTTCGAGCAACACCGGCAGCTTTGACGACGTCAACGCCGCCAAGGAACTCGCCAAGTCCTTCATCGGCCAGGGCGCTGATGTATTGGCCCCCATGGCAAACCAGGCTTCTCTGGGCGTCATGGAAGCCGCACAGGAAGGCAAAGCAAAGGGCATCGGTTCCGGTCTCAACCAGGAAACCGTTGCGCCCGACGCCGCAATTGTTGCGATCGTGAAGGATACCTCCATCGCGTATGAAGCCGCTTACAAGGCTTACCTTGACGGCACCATTTCCGATCAGGTCCTCAAGATGGGCGCAGCCCAGGGCGTTGTCTACATTGGCGACTATTACCTTGAAGTACCTGCCGAAGTCAAGACCCAGATGGACGAAATCTACCAGAAGCTCGCCGCAGGCGAAATCACCATTACCCTCGACTAACCCTTACTAAGAATTGGGCCGGAACATCCCGGCCGCAGTTTCGGATAAGGACGCTCCGGCTGTTTAAACAGCAGCCGGAGCGGTATCCTTTCCTCCGGAAAAATCACGAAGGAGGATCACGATGGCTACCGGCAACCTCTCTAAGCGCCTGCTTTCTTTTCTAAAAGTCCTGTATTTCCCCGTCATAGCACTTATTGCATCGCTTCTTATAGGAAGTCTTGTTATACTCTTTACCTCCAAAAGTACGCCGATGGAGGCCTATGCAGCCATGCTCAAGGGAGCGTTCGGCAGCGCCAAGGCCTGGGATGAGACGTTTGTCAAGGCCATCCCCTTTGTTTTCACAGCTTTGAGCTTTGCCATTGCACGGCGGTGCGGCATCATCAACCTGGGCGCGGAAGGCCAGTTCCGCATGGGCGCACTGTTGGCGACCATTGTGGGCGTAAGCTTCCCCAACCTGCCCATGATCATTCACCTTCCACTCACGCTGATTGCGGGATTTATCGGCGGAGCGCTCTATGGCATTATCGTCGCGGCGCTTAAGATCCGTTTTGGCGCAAGCGAGTTAATTACTACAATCATGCTTAACTACGTTGCGATCAACATTATTGATTACGCAGTCACCGGGCCATTAAGAGACAGTGCCTCGACATCCTATCCGCAGTCTGCGCAGATTTTAGAAGGCGCGCAGCTTCCGCGGATGTTCGAAGGTACATCCCGTTTACATTGGGGCCTCTTGTTAATGATACTGGCCCTTCTCTTCTACTATTTCTTCCTCTGGAAAACCACCAAGGGCTTTGAAATGCGCGTCGTAGGCCTCAACCCCACCGCAGGCTCCTACGCCGGTATGAGCATCAACCGTTCCATGCTTCTTTCCATGTTCATTGCGGGCGGTTTTGCGGGCCTTGGCGGCTGCGTGGAGATTATCGGCATCCAATACCGTCTGATGCTGACGTCCTTCTCTATCACCTATGGCTTTACCGGCATCGCCGTAGCGCTCATGGGCAGTAACAATCCCATCGGCATCCTGCTCTCGGGCATACTCTTTGGCGGTCTGCAGTCGGGTTCTTTAAAGATGCAGACATTGACCGATGTCAGCTCCTCCGTGGTGCTTGTGGTGCAGGCGCTCATCATCCTCTTTATTGCCGGACGCTCCATGTTCCAGTGGAGAGCACGCAAGCAAAAAGAATGCGTCAAGACGCAGGGTCCCTCCGACCCGACCAAACCTATACCGGACGAGGGGGTGGCGTAATATGGATAACCTTGTAAGTTTTCTTTCCTCTGTTATTATGCTTGCAACCCCCACGCTGCTTGCGGCTCTGGGCATCGTATTCAGCGAGCGGGCAGGCATTGTCAACATTGGCACCGAGGGGATGATGCTCATCGGCGCACTCGCGGGCGTGATCGGCTCGTATGTCTTTGGCTCGGTCTGGCTCGGCGTGCTGTTTGCCATGCTCATCTGCATGCTGTTCGCAGCGCTGTTCGCTTTCTTTACCGTCACTGTTAAAGCAGACCAGACTGTCATTGGTACGGGCTTAAACATTCTTGCTTCCGGCCTTACCATCACGGTAAACCGCGCGATGTTTGGCGCAAGCACAAGCCCGCCGCAGATCGAGTCTTTTGGCCCTATTGCCCTACCGGGATTGAGCAAAATACCTGTACTGGGTGATGTGTTCTTTAACCAGCCCATGCCGGTGTATATCGCGTTCCTGCTCGTGCCTGTCGCCTGGTTTGTGATGTTCCGCACCAACACGGGATTAAAGCTTCGCGCCGTAGGTGAAAACCCGCGCGCCTGCGATACCGTGGGCATCAACGTGGCGCGCACCCGCTATATGAGCATACTCTACAGCGGCCTCATGGCGGGCTTTGCGGGTTCCTTTGTCTCCATGGGGCAGATGAGCTTCTTTACGGAAAACATGATCGCGGGCGGCGGCTTTATGGCGCTTGCCGCCGTGGTATTCGGCAACTATACGCCAGTAGGCGTCATGGCTGCCGCGCTGGTGTTTGGCGTGAGCAACGCCCTCAAGTTCCAACTCATGGCGCTGAGCACGGGAATCCCTTCCCAGTTCCTTGTCATGCTGCCCTACTTCATTACCATACTGGCGCTGTGCGGACTCATACGCAAGAGCAACAAGCCCGCGTCAAGCGCCATCCCCTACGTCAAGGAATAGGAGGGAAGAAAGAATGGCTCCTTTACTTGAAATGCGCCATGTCACCAAACAGTTTGGCTGCGTCATAGCCAATGAGGACGTCAACCTGACCGTAGAGCGCGGCGAGGTACATGCTCTCTTAGGCGAAAACGGCGCTGGCAAGTCCACGCTGATGAACATCCTCTACGGCATGTACGCGCAATCCGCCGGTGAAATTTACTACAACGGTGCCAAGGTGCATATACGCGATCCCAAACAGGCCATTGAACTTGGCATTGGCATGGTGCACCAGCATTTCATGCTAATCCCCGCGCTTACCGCCATTGAAAACGTGGTGCTCGGCTACAGCGGCAACAAAGAAGTTCTGGATTTAAAGGCCGCTGCCGCGCAGTTTACCGAGATGGCAAAGCGCTATCATATGCACATTGACCCGTGGACGCGGGTGGAACAGCTTTCCGTAGGCCAGCAGCAGCGCCTGGAAATTTTAAAGGCACTCTACCGCAACGTAGACCTTTTGATACTCGATGAACCCACCGCCGTGTTGACCCCGCAGGAGGTGGAAGGGCTGTTCAGTATGATCCGCCAATTGACCGGAGAGGGCAAGACCGTCATTTTCATCAGCCACAAGCTGGCGGAGATCATGACGATCTGCGACCGGTGCACGGTGCTTCGCCTGGGCAAGGTGGCGGCCTCCGGCCTGCCGATCTCGCAAATTTCTGATAAAAGCCAGCTCGCGGCGCTCATGGTGGGCCAGGACGTCAACCTTGTAACCGCCAAAGAGGAAGCAAAGCCAGAACGCACGGTGCTCACCGTGGAAGGGCTTACGTGCGAAAATTCCCGCAAGCTCATCGCCGTAAAGGATGTATCCTTTACCGTACGCGCCGGTGAAATCGTTGGCGTCTGCGGTGTGGACGGAAACGGGCAATCCGAACTTGTCCGCGCCATTACCGGGCTTTTAAAGCCCAAGAGCGGCAAGATCATGATCGACGGCGAGGATTGCACGCATAAGTCCCCGCGCCAAATTCTTTTGCACGGCGTTTCCCACATACCCGAAGACCGCCACAAGATGGGCATGGTCGCCAAAATGAACATCCGCGAAAACCTGACGCTGATGAGCTATGATCAGAAGCCGTTCTCGAAGAACGGAGTTCTGCGCTGGAAATGGATTGATCAGCATTCCACCGCCCTGTGCGAGAGATACAACGTCAAGACGCCCAATGTAGCGGAGTTTGCGGGCAACCTCTCCGGCGGCAACCAACAGAAGTTTGTGGTTGGCCGTGAGCTCGACCGTGAGCCCAAGCTGTTGATTGCTGTGCATCCTTCGCGCGGGCTTGATATCGGCGCGACCAAGTACATTCAGTCCCGTATTGTGGAAGAGCGCGACCGGGGTGCCGCGGTGCTACTTGTGTCCACAGAGCTCGACGAAATCATGGAGATTTCGGACCGTATACTTGTCATGTATGAAGGAGAGGTCATGGGGATTGTGGAGCAAAAGGACGCCACCCGAAACGGCCTTGGGCTGATGATGGCGGGCGAACGAAAGGCGCGCGAAGCGTAACGGTTGAAATTTCCCGCGCAACACTTATAATGAGAATAACGTACTTTCATTTGGTCCTTTTCTCTCTGCAGAGGGAAAAGGACCGTTCGTTATCCTTGATCTCTGTATTGGAGGGAGCTATGGACGTTACCGGAAAAGTGGCCGTCGTGACCGGCGGGGCAAACGGCATCGGCCGGGCATTGACCGAGGCGCTGATAAAGGCTGGCGCGTTTGTCGCCTGTCTCGATACCGATAAGGAAGCGGGCGAACGGTTAATAGTTCAGTATGGAGACCGCCTGCTCTTTTTTGCGGGGGATGCCGCGGAAGAACGCGACCTTGCCGCCTTTTCAAAGGCAGTGCTTAAAAAATACGCGGGCATTGATTATCTTATCAACAACGCCTGCGTCTCAAAGCGGGGTATCCTATCCGGCTGCTCGTTTGAGGATTTCACCTATGTACTTCGCCTTGGCGTAACGGGCCCCTATTATCTGAGCCTGCTTTTGAAAGACGCATTTTTAAAAGATGCCGCCATTGTCAACATCGCTTCAAGCCGCGCGTATCAGTCCCAGATGGATACAGAAAGCTATACGGCGGCAAAAGGTGGCATCCTTTCGCTTACACATGCGCTGGCCATGAGCTTGCACGGCAGGGTGCGCGTGAACGCCATCTGCCCCGGGTGGATCGATACCGCGGCCTATCACGGCGAAGGGAATGCACCCTCTGCCTTTTCGAAAGAAGATCAGCTGCAGCATGCCGTCTCGCGCGTTGGCGACCCGCAGGATATTGTGGAGGCCGTGCTCTTCTTGCTAAGTAGCGGCGCAGGCTTTATCACGGGAACCAGCCTGACGGTGGATGGCGGTATGACAAAGCGCATGATCTATCATGGAGATGAAGGCTGGACTTATCAAGCATAACGAGAGGGTTACGACTATGTCGGATTTGACGTCACTCCCCAACATTGCAAAAACAATGGAGCAGCAATTGTTCCAGGCAGGCATTTATACGGCGGACGAATTAAGGCGCGCAGGCGCGCGTGAAGCCTGGCTGAAGATATTCACGTTTGATCCATCCGCTTGCTATAACCGCCTGTGCGGGCTCGAAGGCGCGATCCGCGGCATCCGGTGGCGCGACCTGCCCGAAGACGTAAAAGCGGACTTAAAGGCGTTTTACCGCGAACACAGGCCGGAGAAATAGCGTAGTCTTTTAACCGCCGCATCTGCAGCCCATGACATGAAAAAAGCGGCATATGCCGCTTTTTCCCATGACGGAGGCAACGCTGTCCGGTTACTTTTTCTGATAGGAACCACACAGCGTTTCATCTTCAGGGTTGCCGGTATTACAGCTTGCACATGGTTTGACGACGATGCGGTTCAGGTCACACATACCGCCCTGCTTGAAATATGAACAGCTGTTTACCTCACATCCGATAGTTTGCTGCCCTGCTTTGTTGTCTTGCATGGTACTTACCTCCTGTTTTCGTATGATCGGGTTGGATCGGTTTTAGTATGCGCAGAGCGGTACACAATATGCAGTGCACACTTATTACGAAAGGACCGTGCCCATGCAATCCATCCGCAGTTTGTCTCCGGCGGCAAATAAAGATGCGCGTCTGCTCATACTCGGCTCCATGCCCGGCGTACAATCTTTACAAAAGGGACAGTACTATGCGCATCCGCGCAACGATTTTTGGCCGCTCCTATTTGCAGTATTACGTGAAAACGACCCCGTTGAGTATGATGCGCGCATTGCGATGCTGTTAACGCACAAAATCGCATTGTGGGATGTCATAGGCGAATGTGAACGCGAGGGAAGTCTGGATAAAAATATAAAAGCCGCTGTCCCCAACGACATTCGCTGCTTTCTGGCGGCGCATCCTCTAATTAGCACGATATGTTTTAATGGCACAACGGCACAGCGCACCTATTTTCAACATTTTAAAATACAAAAGGAGATAACATATCTGCTGCTGCCGTCCTCAAGCCCCGTGCCTAGGCGGCATATCCGCAGCCGCGAGGATAAGCTCCCGCAGTGGATGGAAATCCGCCGGTATCTGGAGTAATCCGCACCGAATTCTATTCCTTGTGCGCACAGGTATCGCAATACCCGTATATCTCCAAATTGTGTCCGACCACCTGAAAGCCTTCTTCCGCAACCTTGGGCGTAAAATGCCCCAGCGGACAATCGTCCACCGGTACGATGCGCCTGCAGCCCATACACACCGCATAATGCCTGTGCGCATTGCGGTTGAGGGTATATACCGCCATATCGCTGTTGGTGACGGCCACCTTGGTGACAACCCCTTTTTCCACCAGCAGTTCCAATACCCGATAAACGGTGGAGAGCCAGACGGTCTCCCCGCTTTTTTCAATTTGGGAGAAAATCCCCATTGCGCCCAGCGGCTGCTGCGCCCCCTCAAGCGCCTGCATGACAAGCGCGCGGGGCTTGGTGCGTTTGACGTCCTTGGGCCAGCCGTTTCCTTGTTCTTTCATTTTGCCGCTCCTTGCCCGGAACCGTGCTGCGCCTTTTGTACGCGCAGGGCAACGGACCTACACAACAGTACTACAAGCAGCGTTACAACGCCCAGCAGCACGATGGTGCCGCCCGGCTTCAACCGCGCATAATACGCGAGAAACAGCCCCGCAACCGTAAAGAACACAGCAAAGCAAATTGAGTACAGCAGCGTCTTTTGAAAGCTCTTTTTTAACTGCATTGCGCAGACCACCGGCAGCACCATCAGCGAAGAGACGACCAACGCCCCCACCGTGCGCGCGGCGATCGATACCGTGGCGGCGGTCAGTATGGTAAACAAAAAGCTGACCGTCTTTACCGGAACACCCGCAAGGCGCGCAGACCGTTCATCGAGC
Organism: Bacillota bacterium; assembly: GCA_023453725.1. Classification (GTDB taxonomy): domain Bacteria; phylum Bacillota; class Clostridia; order Christensenellales; family CAG-138; genus JAEYLA01. Next base: position 7,457 of record JAEXTB010000237.1, read on the forward strand.
GCAAGAAAGAACAGCTCCTTGTAGAGCAATAAAAACGCAAGCATCACCGCGGCGCTGATACCTATCACCAACGCCAGTTCAAAATCGCTGATGGCGACAATGCTGCCAAACAAAAAGCTGTTGAAATTGGCCGCGTTTTTTACAAACCCGGAAAGGATTGCCGCAAGGCCGATACCGGCCGACATGATGATGGAAATGGAGAGCTCCGCATATTGCGGGATACGCTTTCTGACAGCCTCAATGCCAAGCGCTGCAAGTATGGTAGCGCATACCGCCCCGAGTATGGGGTTGATGCCTATGACCAAGCCCCCCGCTACACCGGCAAGGGATGTGTGGGAAAGCGCATCGCCAATCATGGACAGTCGCTTTAAGACCACCACGATGCCGATGCACGGTATGATGACGGCAAGCAATACGCCCGCAAGCAGCGCCCGCTGCATAAACAGATACTCAAGCATCGCTTTGCCTCCTTAGTGCGTGCATCTTGCCGGATGCTTATGCTTGTGGGTCAGTTCCTCCGCGATCTGCTCGGGAGGAAGCTCCACAAGACTTCCTTCCTCCAGGCAAAGCACGCGCGACACATACCCGCAAGCGCGGCCCATGTCGTGCGTCACCATGACCACCGTCACCCCCTGTTCTCGGTTGCACCGGGACAGAAGCGTATACAGCGTTTCAACGGTCTTTGCATCCACGCCCGTCGTCGGTTCGTCCAATATCAACAATTCAGGATTGTTGACCAGCACCCTTGCAAGCATCACCCGCTGCTGCTGCCCGCCGGAAAGCTCGCCAAAGAGCCTTTTCGCGTACGCTTCCATATGAACCTGCCGGAGCGCGTGCATTGCTTTTTCCTTATGCGCCTTGTTCGGTATGCGGAACAATCCAACCTCTGAATACAGGTTTAACAGCACAATTTCTTCTACGGTAGCGGGAAAGCCCGTATTTCCATGAAACCCGTTCTGCGGCACAAATCCAATCCTGGACCAGCCTTTAAAATGCGGGATCTCCTCTCCAAAAAGGCGGATGCTGCCCCGCGAAGGAGACAATTCCCCCAAAAGGAGACGCAGCAGCGTGCTTTTTCCCGATCCGTTGGAGCCGATGATGGAGACAAAATCGCCTTTCTCTACCTGAAATCCAACGTGATCTAAAATCTGCTCTCCGGTATAGCCAAAGCAGATGTCATGCGCGTCTATAATGGCTGGCATACCCCGCTCCTTTCTTCGCCCTTATTGCAGAGCCTGTTTGAGGGCAGACAGGTTTTTGCGCATAACGCTAAAATAATCCGCACCCTGCGCACGCTCTTCATCGGTCAGCCCTTCTAAAGGGCTTAACACAGCGGTAGTCGCCCCGGTTTCCGCCGCGATGGCCTCCGCGACATCCGGGCTGAGCAGTCCTTCAAAGAATATCGTCGTTACCTTCTTTTCCCGCGCAAGCTCAATAATTTCCGCCATGCGGCCCGGATCAGGCTCCGAATCCGGCGTCAGCCCTTCAATGCCGATCTGCGTCAGGCCATAAGCCGCGCACAGATAACCGTATGCCTCATGGGAAACGACGATCTCTTTTTTAGGCAGCACGGAAAGTGCGGCGCGGAATTCTTCATCCAGTGCGTCTATTTCACTTGCCCACTTTTCATAGTTTGCCTCATAATAGGAAGCATTTTGGGCATCTGCCTGTACAAACGCGTTTTTAATGGTTTCGAGCTCTTTTTTTGCGTTCCGGGGGTCGAGCCAGACATGCGGATCCATGCCGCCGCGCTCCGCTTCCCCCGCTTCTTCATGCTCTCCCTCGCGCAGGAAAATGCCCTTAGAGGCTTCCACTGCAATCAAGGGAGACTCATCAAGCGAAGAGAGAATATCTTCCACCCAATGCTCCATACCTGCCCCATTGTAGAGGAACAGGTCCGCCTCCTGAAGCGACGCCATATCCGCCGCCGCGGGCTCCCAATCGTGCGGCTCCGTTCCATCCGGGACCAGCACGGTAATATCGGCTTTGTCCCCGCCTATTTTCTGCGCAAAGTCATACATGGTATAAAAACTTGTATATACGGAAAGCTTTCCGCTTTCTTCCGTCCCCTGCACTTTTCCGCTGCAGGCGGTAAACAGCACACTGGCGAGCACAATCAGCGCAATCGCCTGTAACAATCGTTTCATGGTCGTCCCCCAAGGGCAGTATTTGCGAACAATTCGCATTCGCATTATACGTCGGTGCGATAAAGTTGTCAAGCGCGGCCAGTTTACCCAACTGTTTTTTTAGTGTTTACGGGGATTCTTCCCGAGTTACAAAATCATACTTAAAAACAAGCTAAACGAAATTCGAAAATTACCGATATAATTATAACAGCAGGAATTTAAAGGGCAGCAGCGCCTTGAGAGGTATAGTATGGGTATTGCCACAATTATCGGTATATTTTTTGCGTTTGGCGCATTGATCCTGGGTTTTGTACTGGAACATGGCGATATCATGTCCCTTTTTATTCTCAGTCCTGCGGTTATTGTTATCGGCGGCACGTTCGGCGTGCTGTTTATTGCGTTTTCCATTCAGGATGTTCTTAAGATCCCCGCCCTGATTGGGCGCGCCATGAGCAACCCCAAGGTTGACCTCCAGGGAACAATGGATACCATTATCGACATCGCCGTGCAGGTGAAAAAATCCGGTATGTTGATATTGGACCAAATGGTACGTGATCCGGCGTTTATCAAAAAGAACGACCCGCTTTTGATTAAGGGGCTTACGCTTCTTATGGACAAGCTGGACAAGGAAGAATTGCGCGAAATTTTAGAAAACGACCTTCGCGTGGAAGAGCAAATTAAAAAGAAAGAGCTTTCCATATTCGAGGCTGCGGGCGGCTTTTCCCCGACGCTTGGTATTATCGGTACAGTGC
>JAEXTB010000258.1 GCA_023453725.1 Bacillota bacterium
AACGGTCAAGAAACTGGTATTAAAGAGCACCCACCCTTCCTTGTGGAGGCTGGATTCTTTATTTAAAAAATCTGGCCTTGTATTCCGGATATTTGCCTTTTGATCCGTGTTGTGATGACTTGAAATAGGTCCGATAGATGCAATATTAATCCTACAAACAAACATGTCCTATTGTAGGCTGAGAATCAGATTATTCGAACTGACCGAAAAACTCGGACAAGCTTGCCTATTATCGCAATGCTACCAGGCTGATACTTTTTTCCGGGAGCCATGAACCTATTTCGTTCGAGACTTGCACCTGAATATCAAAACCACGCCCACAGCGATCGCCGCAGAAATCACATATGGCAGTACAGGCGGAACACTGTCTCCTGTTTTAGGGACGAAGATCGATGTTGTGTCCACCACCGTAATCACCAGTGTCTGACTTACCCCATTGCCGAACATAAATGTCAGCGTCGTATCGCCGATCGGCAGTTGCGCAAGGTATTCCTTCTTAAGAATAATGGTATCGCCCGACAGGGTATAGTCAGTACCGTTAGCAAGCAAACTTTTCTGATTCTGGATGGTAAATCGCGCATTCCGGTTGCTTTTTAGCGCGATTGCAACATCCTGTTGCACTCCTAAGTCAAACATTGCTGAGTTTTGGCTGAGCGTTGGATTGAGGGCAGGGGTGGGGTTGGAAGCTGGGGTGCTATCAGCAACAGCAACCGACAGATTCACCACACCCGAACTAAAGTTCAGCGAAAGTGTATTCATACCCAGCGGCAATCCGCTTAAATAGCTTTGCTTGATTGTTACAGCGTTACCGGTAAACGTATATTCCGTATCAAGCCCGAGCGTACTTGAACCGTTTGTGATTGCAAGTAATGTGTTCCCATTTAACGTTAAGGCAGCAGTGATGTCATTGGGCGTATATTTGTCAAAGGCCGCTACATAGGGCTCGATCAAAGCTGAGCTGCTGGTTTCCACAGCCGCCCCGATGGTACGCGTACCACCCGCCGAAATATCGATACAATAGCTTTCTCCACCAGCGTTCGCGGGCAGGTAGAGATACAGCTTTCCATCGTTGTGCACGGCTTCAGGCAGCCCGTAAGAATGGGGCACTCCCGCCTTGCTTATGGCAAGCGAGGTTACGGGGACATCCGGCGCAAAATCTGCAAGGGCAGCAACATACACTTCCACCGGCGTAACGCCGGTATCTTTCGGCTGGCTTTCAAAGCTGCCGGCCTTAAGCGACCCGCCGTTGATGAAAGCTGGCGTGCCGATGTCCGTAGCGCCCGCGCCGCCTGTTGCAGTTATTGTTCCGCCCGATATCGTGAGCGAGCCGCTGTTTCCCGCAACCACGCTGCCTTTGCCAATTCCCGCGGCGCCTGTGCCGCCCGTTGCCTCCACCACGCCGCCGGAAATCACAATCGTACCGCTTTCCCCTAACCCGACGAGGTTGCCGTATCCGCCGCCGATGCCTGCGCCATAGTCGCTGGTGGCGTTGACTTTTCCGCCCGTTATCTCGATCACGGAACTGTAACTTTGTCTGCCGCTACCAATACCCGCGCCTCCAACTTTGCCCGTTGCCGTAATTTCGCCGCCCGAAATGGAAATCGTGCCGCCGTTGGTGCTGGCGAAGCCGCTGCCGATGCCCGCGCCGGAGTCGCCGCCCTTTGCGTTGACTTTACCGCCAGTGATCGTGACTGCGCTGCTGCCAGCGGCATACCCTACACCGATGCCTGACCCGTACGCCCCACCTGTTGCCGTAACATCGCCGCCTATAATCGTGACGGAACATCCGCTCGATCTGGCGCCGCCACCAATGCCAGATCCATCTCGGCCGCCCTGTGCGACGACGGTGCCTCCCGTAATCAAAAGCGTCCCTCCGACGCCGTACGCACCGCTGCCGATGCCTGCGCCGGAACCGTTTCTAAAAAGGGTGCTGCCCGCGTAAATCGTGCCGCCTGTGATCGTGATGGTGCCGAATCCACTGCCACTCCCACCGCCAATGCCTGCCGCATCCCCGCCGCCTGTAACGTTGAGCGAACCATTGCCGTCTATGGATAGGCTTGCGCCGACTGGCACCTGCAGCCCTGCCATATTACTTCTGCTGCCGCTTATTAAGGTGTTGGTTCCGGTTACCGTCAGCGCTACGGCTGCGCCCGAAATAGAAAACGCGCAACCGCTTGTGCTGATATTCACGCCGGACAGAGTAATGCTCGTGCTTGTCGCAACCGTGATTTTATTGCTGGTCGCCGTTGGGACAGACTGCTGTATGACGTAGCCCGCAGGATTCAACACGGATTCGGTCACTCCGCCCCCGCTTGCACCGGTACCATTGATCGTAATGCTGCCCAATGTGAGATCGAGCACCGTGGGACTTTCCCCTGTCGCTAACGCAGTCACGGGAAATAGGATGGACACCAACAAAGCAATCAACAGCAGAGAAAGCACTCTTTTATTCATTTGTATCCCCTTGCTCAAACTATCTTTTGAAACATGTATGCGGGTTGCGCTCCATTTGGATGAAAATCCCATTGACAGAACATTATAATTGTAAATGGTTTCTTATGATTTGGATAGCTTCAATTTGTCAGTGACCGATTCCTCCATCTGCGTCTCTATACCGGATCAATATGTTAGTTGATCCTTTTGATCCAGGAATCTGAACGGTAGTCATTCTGAAAATGTTTATCCAAACTTCGCATCATGTTTCTCAGCGGCTACGACGTGAACTTCGCATTATGTTTAATAGTCATGCGCAACCTGTTTTTCATCGTATAGCTTAGAAGGGATTCGAATCCCCCTCGGCGAAAGTGAACCCACCTCGCTGCTGTACAGCCCCTGCACGAAAAGACATTTGGAAAAGCTGAGCATACTGCCAATAAAAAGTCTGTTCAAAAAGAATTAGAAGAAGCTTAGCAGCTTCTTCTAATTCTCTTATTAACACTTAATGGTTCTTGTCAAATTGGCCTTGGGCATACTTAATGCCGCTTGGCAGCAGTTTCACTCTTTCTCCGTCAAGTTTGACAAAAGCAAAGCCCTGTAAACTCTCCAGATGAGATTTGACTTCGTTTTCGGGTAACCCGGCTCCTTTGACAACAGACTGCAGGTTACAACTGTCTGCGTCAAAACTCAGATCCCCCTTGTTCGTTTCCTTCCAGTCGTTATATAAAGCTCTGATGATCTTTAAATCCGGCTCCTGAATTTTATCGACTATATGCATAGTCCCACACCTTTCACTAATCAACCATCGTTCAGTCATCCGACCATTATCTAGTCTGGTTTGATCGAGCATTTTTTATCCCGCAGGTGTATTTTAAAAAATCCAATGGAAAGCCTCGCTGGGCAGTGAAGATGACAATATTCCGATGATACTAGTAATACATTACCAATACGGCCTCAACACCAAGCATTGCAGCGGCTACGTTACACCCTTCATAATCCGTCACTGACGGAGACTTGCGATTATCCATAAGCCCAAGGAGTTACAATATTGCACTCTTTAAAAGCAACTTTTAACCACACGCTTTAAGTTAACTGGATACATGATGGATTTTGATTGAATTTGACAATTGCTTGTGTTACGATACAGACGGATTTTCATATCTATTAATTGGAGAATTTCATCATGTTTGCTGCCGAACGCCGCAAGAAGATCAAGGAAATTATGCTTGAATACAAACATGTGGATGTGAACACGCTCTGTTCGCTTTTGGATGTTTCCCTTGCCACCGTGCGCCGCGATTTGGATCAGCTTGGTGAGGAGGGATTCCTGCGCAAGGAACATGGCGGTGCAATTCTGGTTGAGAACGATACGGATGAGGTTCAGCTCAACTTGGCCGGGGACATGCACACGCAGGAGAAACAGGCGGTTGCGGAGACAGCGGCTGCCATGGTAGAAGAAGGCGATGCCATATTTATTGGTGCCGGGAGCACCTGCACCGCGTTTGCAAAACATCTTCCCAAGCTACACAGCCTGATTGTTGTCACCAACAGCCTGGAGGCCGCGATAGCGACCGCCTACCGCCCGGAAATTTCCACTGTATTGCTGGGCGGCGATGTGGAAGTGTTGGACAACCGCCTTTCCACCTGCGGCATGTACGCCCACTCCAATATGGAAAACATGTATATCGATAAAGCGTTCCTTTCCGCCCAGGGCGCAACCATACACGCGGGCTATACGGTATCCAGCCGTGAGCAGGCTATGATGAACAAACTCGTGATGGAACGCGCAAATGAGACCATTCTTCTTATGGATTACACCAAATTCGGGAAACGTGCGCTGGTGCCGTTTGCCCCGCTTGACCGATTTTTGAGAATTGTCACGAACATCCAAGTCGAAAATAAGTATAAAGAATTTTTCTATGACCATGCAATCCGGCTCTATACGGCAATTGAGTAAAGTGAGGGCCCAATATGGAACATGTGCCTGTACTGGAGCTAAATCATATTTCAAAGCGGTATGGCAACACGCCTGCGCTTTCTGACATCAGCCTTTCTTTTCTGCCAGGCTGCATTTATGGTATCGTAGGGCAAAACGGCTCGGGAAAAAGTACGCTCTTACACCTGATTGCAGGACTCGCGCGCCCGGATGGGGGCGAAATGCGCCTTTATGGCCAAGCCTATGCGCCCAAGGAACCCGCGGACGCGGATAAGAATGGCATATTAAGCGTGCTGGAAAGTTCCAACCTCACCAACTCACTGAGTGTCGCGGAAAATACGCTTAGAGATCATTACCCGAAGAATGCGCTTGGCCTCATCAAATGGAAGACGATTTACCGGCAGGCGGAAGAACTCTACCGTACTCTCAATATC
>JAEXTB010000261.1 GCA_023453725.1 Bacillota bacterium
GTTCATTGCATCCGGAGGCAAGGTGAAAGTGAAGCTTCCGGTGGGAGACTACAGAATGAAATCCGCGACTGGAATGGATTGGTTTGGAGTACAAGAGATGTTCGGCGAGGATGGAACCTACGAGGTATTGGATTTTGGAAATGATTCCAACACCTGGTATCTCGAGTCAAGCTATATTTATACGCTTACCCTCCGCTCCGCAACGGATGGAAATGTAGGGGCACAAAATGTAGATCCCTCCAACTTCTAAACACTAATACCGCGAAGTCAGGGCTTGCATATTTGCAAAAAACCACACCCCCGCTCGTTTAGAGCGGGGGTGCTGCATTTTCAGGATGTCTTCGTGGTGTTGTGCGTATGCCGCTGTATTGAATAGGCAATATCGCGTGTTATATTTGTGAGGAAAAATTCATAAACCGAGAAGGAACCAACGGAAAATCCAATTCGTTGTTTATACGGGCTGCTGTATAACAGAACGGCTTAACCTTTGGGATATGACATGGAGGAGAAAATGAAAAGAGGATATTTGGGATGTTTGGCACTCGCAGCATTGCTTTTTGCTACATCCTGCACGCAGGGTGTACCCGTGCAAACCCAACCCCTGCCTGCACCCGAACAAACTGAGCCTGTGGCTGCCAGCCAGAATGTTCCACTACAGGACTATCAGATTGTAAGTGCAACCTACGATGATCAGGAAATACATATTCGGTATCCGCAAATTGACGGGCTTACGGATTTGGCGCAGCAAAACTTGCTCAATGGACGCATCAAAGACGGGGCGCTGATGGGGCTCCATTATTATGAGTACGTTTTAGAAGATGAGCAAGTATTCGTTGATATCGATTACAGGGTGACCTATCAAGATCAGAACCTGATCAGCATCGTGTATTCGGGCGTCGGCAATGTTGAAAAGGCTGCGCATCCCAGCAACTTGTTTTATACTTCCAACATTCGTACAAGCGATGGCGAAAATATCCGGTTAACGGATTTTATTGACGTAAATGAAGCGATTTCTAAAAAACTGATCGAAGGGGAATTCCAGCCGGTACAAAAAGAATACACTGCGGAATATCTGCAGGATATCGGGTTTTTTAATGCGGAGGAATGGGCGAAGCGGCTGATGGATGCCGACCCTGAAACCAACATCGGTTCTGAATACAGCTATTTTACAGAAAATGCGCTTGGGATTAGCGTAGCGGTCGCGCATGTCCTGGGGGATCACGCTGAGTTTGAGATCCCGTATGGGGACATTTGGGACAGCATCAAGGTAAAAGACGACCCCGCATACTCTGAGTTGCTGACTTCTTCCAAAGCGCCTGTTTCGTCTTCCGCATCCTCTGTCGCGCCGCAGCCTGATGGCGTGGGCGATCAGACTATGATGATTACCGGGATTTCCGTGCGGGACGGCGAATACTGGATAGACGCCACAATTCGGGAAACTGGTACGAGTGATCGTAACGAAAGCTATGCCATTGCATCCGATGCGTCGCTTGAAGTGCTCATATCGGGTGCATCAAGGGCGGATATGAAATATGTTGAGATTACGCCGGATACGCTCTATGGGCTGTTCTCTAACTTGGATAAGGAAGATACCTCCGGCTATTATCGGTCCGGCTTTTTCGGAGCTGGATTTGCATGTGAAATCAAGGATGGAAAAATTGTGCGTTTGCAAGAGAATTATTTGTCGTGACGGCTTTCAGCATTGCTGTTTTTAAACCAGACGGGCGCTGTTCCACTTTGTGGGAAGCGCCTGTTTTATGTTCCGCTTCTACCTCAGGGCGGCAACCGTATTGCCAAGGGTGGCTGAACCGTTTAGTATAAAACCATAGGTATTCTATGTGTTCCTAGGAGGTGTAATATGGGCGAACAACACAATCACGTCCACTCGCCGGACGATTATAAGCGGATGATCGACAGAATTTCCCGCATCATCGGCCACGCAAATGCCATACGGACGATGATGGAGGAGCAAAGGGACTGCACGGACATTTTGATACAGATCTCAGCCGTCCAGTCCGCGCTCAACAGCCTTGGCAAAGCCATGCTCAAAGACCATATTGACCAATGTGTGGTGCACGCGCTTGCGCATGGGGATGAAGCGGAAAAGCAGCGGTCCATGAAGAGCCTGAACGAAGCAATCGATAAGTTTATCCGGTAGGCCGGGGGCGAATATATAACACCCGCGGGCAAATGCCGGCGGGTGCTGATGATCAAAATCCGGTTGGGACTTTTGCGGGGATTATAGCGCGGCGATGATTTCGTCCACCGTCTTTTCAATGCCCATCTTGGTCACAAACGCCATGCCGCTGATGACGGGCTTGTCTGTGGTGAAATCCTGCTTGCCGATAACCACGATGACATCCGGATTAATCTTGTTGACATCCACTTCATAAATGTTTGCGCCCATTACTTCCACATCTACGGATTTTTGCGCGCAAATTTTCTTGATGTTGTCGATTGCAAAATTCAGCTTGTTCGCGGAGGTACCCGTAGCGACCAGCACTTTCTTTGCCATATTCGTTCTCCTTCGAAAAATTGTAAATTTGTTATCCGGTACGCCGGATTTCTTTTATTATACCACGAAGCAGCCGGAAACATGGAACCTTTTCTTGGCTATCAAATTTGTCGGCCCCGGAAAATTAGTCTGCGCTTCAACCAATCGCCGCAACGCGAGCTTCTGTAGAGGCTCGCGTATTTTGTTTATATTTTCGCTCTTGATTTTCTCTGCCGTTCATAGCATATAGCAAGGGGGGAGAACAATGCGGGAGTATGTGAGGCAGTATGCAAACGAGCTTTGTGAAATCCTTGTGTTGTGCCTGTTGTTGCTGCTTTTCCTCTCGCTGGGAAGCGGCTTTGTGCAGGCGGATGTAGTTGCGGCTGTTTGGGCGGAAGCCCGGCCCGACCGGTTTGCGGTGAGAAACGAGCTTTTGTTAAAAGCGATGGGTCGGATTGGCGCCTGCTCGCCGGAGGAGGCCATCGATATCTGGGCAAACGGACTAAAAGAGCGCAGCGGGGCCGCGCAATATTCTGTGATGAGCGCCCCACTTAAAGAGGAGTATGCAAAGCAGCTGGAAGAAAACGCGCCCATGTGGGTGACGGGGATTTCCAGCCCGTGGGTTGCGGGATATTGGACGGCCTTGGTTCAGAAACCGGAGGAGAATAAACAGATCCATCATGTCATGTTTACAACGCAAAGCTCCAGTGGCCCTGGCCCTGCCTATGCCGCCGCGGTCACATTGGAGAAAGAGGGCGGTTACTGGCGCATTGTAACAATACATGCGGATAAAGGGTTGGAGGCATATACCGGTTTATCGGAACATTAAGAGTGAGTCAGTCTTTTATTATAGAAAAGAAAGGGTTGACAAGACAAATCGCCACATATATCATAATGTTATAACAAAATTGGTGGTAGCAGTATGGATGACGTGTTGGATTTCAGCGGACGCACACAATTGTATTTTCAGCTTTACGACATTCTCTATCGGGATATCAAAACCGGAAAATACAAGCCCGGTGAATTGCTTCCTACGGAGAGTGAGCTGATTGATAAATACAAAATCAGCCGTGTGACGGTACGTAAAGCGATGGATATGCTCACCAATGAGGGCTTAATCGTCAAGCGGCGCGGGTACGGCACCTATGTACAGAACCCCAAGGTGGAACAGACCTTAAATCAGGTATTGCACTTTTCCAATGAAATGGAGAAGCGCGGGTATCGTTCCTCCACCACCATGCTTGCAAACGAGGCGGTGTTTGCCAACAAAACCATCGCGGAGGCGCTGCATCTGAATGAGGGGGACAAGCTCATCCATGTCAACCGCCTCAGGTACGCCAACGATATCCCGCATTGTGTGGAAAGCGCGTATCTCATACATGACGCTTGTCCGGCGGTGTTGGGGCAGGATTTTTCGCAGGATTCTTTGCGCCTGTTCCTGAATGAACGGTGCGGCATTGTATGGAAGCACGCGCACCAGAAGATATTTGCAATTGTCGCAAATGCGCAGCTGGCGGGATATCTCGACATTAAAAAAGGCGACCCGCTCATTTATATTGAGCGCGTTTCCTATGACCAGCACAACAGGCCTGGCGAATATCTGCAGGCATACTACCGCGGCGATTCGTACTACCTGAGTGCGGATCTTGATGTGCAGAACATGAAATCATAATTTTTTTAATCAAAGAGGCTTTGTTTTATCTGTGCGGATAAGCTTCCGCCGTTAACCAAGACCAAGGATACCGGGGTACACATGAAACGTTTGACATTTGACCAGGCAAAGAGGGCGGAGCCAAATGGCTCCGCCCTTTTCATTTTGAGCAGGAAAAACATGGGCAAATCCCCTCTATCCTATTGGAAAGGCAAATATGTGAATGGTAAAAATGGCGTTGACTTTGTATAGATATGATGATATTATCCTAACGAGATAATGTTATGACATTATTATAAATGCAATGCCAACTCGTTATCGCAACCTTGTTTTCAGTTTTGTCCAATGATGGGCAAAAAATATATCTTTAAGGAGAACGAATATGAAAAAGTCCATTGCCCTGTTGCTGTGCCTCGCTCTGGCATTTGGCGCGGTTGCCTGCGCTGCTCCCGCTGCGCCTGTTACTGAAACCGCTGCGCCTGAAGCGACCCCTGCAACGGAAGCCCCTGCAACAGAAGCACCTGCAGGTGATGCGGTTAAGGTTGTATACTCCATCCCTGGCTTAAGCGCACCCATCTGGACGGCCGCAAGCGAAGGCTTCAAGGCCAAGGCTGCTGAATTTGGCTGGGAAGCGGAAATCCTTGATCCCAACGACAATCTGGAGACCCAGATTTCCCAGATCGAGAACGCGCTTGTAAAGGGCGTCAATGGCATCGTCATCACTCCGATCGACGGTGAAGCAGTCTCCACGTTGATGGGCCAGGCTGAAGAAGCGGGCGTCCCCGTCATCGCGATCGACCGTCAGGTGGCGGGCACTTCCCTTGCGACCGTTGAAGCGGACAACCTCCTCATCGGCCAGCAGATGGGCGAAATGTACCTGAAGACCCTGGGCGACAAGGAAGGCAAGGTTCTTATCGTCGGCGGCCCGCTCTCCAGCTCCGCTACCGTGAACCGCACCGAAGGCTTCAAGGCCGCCATCAAGGATGCCGCGAACGTTACCGTTGTTGCGGAATCCGCTACCGAAATGGACAGCGAAGTTGTGCTTGCCGCTGTTACCAACTACCTCCAGGCGAACCCGGACATCAACGCCATCTTCTCCTGCACCGACTACATCCTCCCCGCTGTTATGACCGCGCTTGAAGAGAACGGCAAGCTTGTTCCCCTCGGCCAGGAAGGTCACGTCAACGTATACTCCGTAGACGGCGACGGCTACGGCCTGGGTCAGGTTGTCAAGGGCAACATCGACGCAACCTATGGCCTTGATCCCTTTGCGTGGGCAGCCTCCGCTGTGGAAGCCCTCAAGGCAAAGTTTGACGGCCAGGAAGTCGAACCTTCCATCCTCATCACCGGCAACATCGTAACCAGCGAAAACTTTGAGCAGTTGAAATCCGAAGGCAAACTCTGGGGCGCCAGCTCCATGGAGTAACCCCTGAGGGTTCGCGCCGGGATAACTATCCGGTTCAAACATGAAGGCGGGAGCTCATATTGTCTAGTCAGTATGAGCTCCCCTTTCCCTATCAGGACGGCACAAATATGCGTATGGCGGTGTAGAAATGAGCCAAAAGACGATCGTTCGCATGCATGACATCGTCATGTCTTTTTCCGGCAACATGGTATTGAACCATGTCGATTTCGAGCTCTACGAGGGCGAGGTGCACTCGCTCATGGGCGCAAACGGGGCGGGCAAGAGCACGCTCATCAAAATACTCAACGGCATTCATCATCCCGTATCGGGTGTGATTGAAATAGACGGCAAACCGGTACAGGTCAAAAATCCCAAAGACGCGGAGAAGCACGGCCTTGCGTTCGTGCATCAGGAACTCAATGTCTGTGTGGATATGACGGTAGCGGAAAATATGTATATCGGCAACTGGGCGGTCAACCGCCTGGGTCTTTACGATAAAAAAGCCACCTCGGAAAACGCAAGAAAGCTTCTTGCCATGATGGAGGTGGATCTTGATCCGGACGCACCGGTGAGAAACCTGCGTACGGCAGAAAAGCAGATCATTGAGATTTTAAAAACGCTGACCACGGAAGCGAAGGTCATTGTATTGGACGAGCCGACTTCCTCGCTCAATGAAAGGGAAAAGGAAAACTTTTTCCGCATCATTGAACGCGTCAAAGCAAAGGGCGTGTCCATCATATTCATTTCCCACTTTCTGGAGGACGTCATGCAGCTTTCCGACCGCGTGACGGTGTTGAAAGACGGCGTCAACAACGGCCTGTTTACCGCAGGCAATTACGCCAAGGATGATCTTGTAACGGCCATGATGGGCCGCAGGATTGAAGCCCGTGCAGAGCGCTGCGTAACTGCCCCAGTGGATGCGCCCGTTGCGCTGGAATTGAAAAACCTAACCAGAAAAAACAAGTTTACGGACATCAGCTTTTCTATACAGGCTGGCGATATCGTCGGCGTATGCGGGCTCTTAGGTGCGGGGAAGACGGAAATTGCCCGGGCTATATTCGGCCTGGATGAATTTGACTCCGGCAGCATTGAACTCTTTGGAAAAGAAATTGCAAAGCCAAAGCCCGATGCCATGATCAAAAACAAAGTCGCGCTTTTGACAGAGGAACGCAAGCTGGAAGGGTTTATTCCGCTGCTTTCCATCCGGGAAAACACCACGCTTTCCATTATCAAGACAATGCGCACGCGCTTAGGGATCATTGACCGGGGCAGGCAGGAAGATTTTGCAGAAAAGACCTCTAAGGAAATGACGGTGAAGATGTCAGGCATCGAGCAGCCGGTTGTCTCCCTTTCCGGCGGCAACCAGCAGAAGGTGGTGCTTGCAAAATGTCTGGCAAGCGAACCAAAGGTATTTTTACTGGATGAACCCACACGAGGGGTAGATGTGTACGCAAAATCTGAAATTTATAAAATTCTCGCAGAGGCCGCAAGCAAAGGCACCAGCGTATTGATCTTCTCCTCTGAGCTTGAGGAGTTGCTCGAAAATTGCTCTAAGATCATCATCCTCAAAAAGGGGCAGATCTACGCGACCGTCAACACCTGCGAAACAAGCAAGAACGAGCTGTTGAGCCTGATCGGCTGACGCACTTTTTAAAATACTTGGGGGGATCTCTGATATGAAATCTTTGAAGCAATTCTTAGCGGAAGATTGGATGCGTCTGGTGATCATTGCGGTATTCCTGATCGTCATGCCGTTCGCAACGCCCTACTTCCTGAAAATGAAGAACATGATGAACATCCTGCAGAATATTTCCTTGC
>JAEXTB010000316.1 GCA_023453725.1 Bacillota bacterium
TCCCTGATGCTTGCAGTCCTGTTTCTCCTTAGTGCATTTGCGGGCTGCACGCAAAACGCCGCAGCGAAAGGCGCCAAGACCTGCGAGATCCGCATCACAAAAGCGGCGGGGGAAGCGGCAAAGGAAGACTGACCCTGTACAAGCGCGCCTACTGACGCTATACTATTATTAAAGAGCCCCGCCGCAGTTTTTGCGGCGGGGCCGTTTAAGGAGAAGGCCACATTCGTTATGACCTATTTAGATTATGCCGCCAATACACCGGTACGGGAAGAAGTGCTTGCCACTTTTTGTGAGGCGGCCAAAGACTATCCTGCCAATCCCAATTCACCGCATGGGCTTGGAAAGCTGGCGGAGGAGCGGTTACATAAAAGTACGACACATATACTGGATCTTCTTGGCCTAACCGGCTGGGAGGTTATTTATACATCGGGCGCTACGGAATCGAATAACCTTGCCATCAAAGGCGCCGCACAGTATTATCGGGGCAGAGGAAAACATATCGTTACCACGTTTTTGGAGCATTCCTCCGTTCACGGGGCGGTGGGCGCACTGCAGGCTACGGGCTATGAGGTGGAGTATGTGGATCTCCTGCCGGACGGGAATGTCGATATTGAACATCTCAACCGCCTGCTCCGCCCGGATACCGTGCTGTTTTCCTGCTGCTATGTGGACAGCGAGCTCGGTGTGGTGCAGAACATTGACGAAATCGGAAATTTCTTAAAAGCTCATCACCCGAATACGGTGTTCCATGTGGACGCTACGCAGGCTGTCGGGAAAGTGCCCGTATCCCTGACGCGGGCCGATCTCATCAGCTTTGCGCCGCATAAATTCTACGGCCTTAACGGCATCGGCGCGCTGATCAAACGGCCGGATCTGCTGCTGGAACCGCAGATGCATGGGGGGCACAGCACGACGCCTTACCGCAGCGGCTCGCCCGCGCTCGCGTTGATCATTTCCATGGAGGAGGCGCTTAGGCTCGCAGTTAGAGAACTGGAGCAAAACATGGAAAGGGCGCATACGCAGAATGCACTTCTGCGCGCGCATTTTGCAAAGTACCCGGACGTCGTTATCAACAGCCCCAAGGACGCGCTGCCTTTTATCCTGAATGCCAGTGTGCTAGGGCGGGATGCGCCGAAGTTTCTGCAGGTGTTAGAAGAAAAGGGCTTTACGCTTTCCGGCAAATCCGCCTGCACTGCGCCCAAATCGGTATCACGGCCTGTGTTTGCTTTGACCAAGGATAGGAAGCTTGCGCTTTCCACACTGCGGGTGAGCAGCGGAAGGTGGACGACGGACGAGGATATCGGAGCGTTTCTTGCGGCGTTTGACGCTTGCTATCGGGAGATTGGGAGGAAGTAATGGACAGGCTGCAGGAAATTGAACGGAGCATTATTAAAAAGTTCCGGAAGGAAATCTGGAGCAACTTCGCTTTTGGCGTTGGGCGCTATCAGTTGATACAGGAAAACGATAAAATCGCCGTATGCATTTCCGGCGGCAAAGATTCGATGCTGATGGCAAAATGCATGCAGGAAATCCAGCGCCATGGCCGGGTGCCGTTTGAACTGGAATTCCTTGTGATGGACCCGGGGTATAACCGGGAAAACAGGCGGCGTGTGGAGGACAACGCGGCGATACTTGGCCTGCCCATCCGCGTATTTGAAACGGACATATTCGATATCGTGGCGGATGAAGAAAAATCCCCCTGCTACCTTTGTGCAAGGATGCGGCGCGGCGCATTATACAGCCGTGCGCAGGCGCTCGGCTGCAACAAGATTGCACTTGGTCACCATTATGATGACGTAATAGAAACAATACTCATGAGTATGCTCTACGGCGGTCAGGTACGCACCATGATGCCCAAGCTCCACAGCACGAATTACCCCGGCATGCAGCTTATCCGGCCCATGTATCTTGTGAAGGAAGAGGATATCCGCCACTGGTGCCGGTACAATGAGCTGCAGTTTATCCAGTGTGCCTGCCGGTTTACGGAAAACTGTGTATTGGGGGACAATGGCGGCGGCGGAAAGCGGCAGGAAATGAAGGAGCTGATTAAGGGCTTCCGCAAAATCAACCCGAAAATCGAGCAGAACATATTTGCAAGTGCGGAGAACATTAACCTCGCTACCGTCATCAGCTACCGGGATGAAAAAGGTATCCATAGTTTTTTGGATGATTACGATACCCAGGCAGGCGGGGAAGATATGGAATAATCCAATTATAAGGGCGCATCCGATCCGGATGCGCCCTTTTTGATACGTGGAGGCGCTTACTCTACCGTAAACGTCATAGACTTCTGAAATTCACCGTTGAGTGAAATATCCACACGGTAACTGCCCACCGGGAACCCTGTATCCGGAATTGTGAGGTTAAAGGCCAGATACTGGTTGGTTTCTGTTGTAAAAAGCTCGGATGTTCCGATATCATAGCTTTCATCTTCGTAGACCCATTTTGCAGTGACAAGCGTATCCTCGGGCGCGTTTCTTACAAGCACCGTTGCGTATACAATGGGGGCATCCGTAGAGAACACATCAGCTTTTACCGTGGGAGAAAGCAGGACCGGATCCACTTCGGACGCAATTGCATATTCGCTCAGATTGGCGGTAGAAAAGCTGACCTCGCCACCATTGAGGGAGAGTAAAATGATAAGGCCGGCGGCAAGTGCCAGCACAATCAGCAGCGCAATCAGCCACCCTTTGCCCCTTTTTGGCTTTACCGTCAAAGGTTGTTCGGCAGTGTTTGTATATGCGGAAGTATTAACAGGCGTTCCATAACTGGAAGTCGGAGCCTGCGTGCCGGCAGGCGGCGATACATGCGTGCCTTCCTGCGTGAATTGCAGGGGAGCGCCACAGGAGGCGCAAAAATGGCCGGGGGTTGTGACGGGAGCCCCACAGGAGGCACAAAATTTAGAGGTTGAGTCAATCATGATCTATCCTCCTTTTTAGCGGATAAGCCGCTTTTTCTTAACATATTCATAATCCGGTCATTTCTTTATGAAGCATAAGGAGCAAAAGAAAAAGGCGGTATCATACATTTGCCGAAAATCCGGGGAGAAGCATTCAGGCCCTTACGCTGCGCATGCCTTTTCGTTTTGCTATGGATTCATCCGTAAGCAACTTCTGATATATGTCGCTCTCCATCCCATACAGCGCGATTTTGCCGTCCGCATCATAGTGGATGCCCCATCCGTATTTTTTAGGAAGAGGGGAGGAGCGCAGGCACGCTTTGGGCGTGGAAAAGAATGTGTCCCATAGTTGCTGATGATCTTCCAAATGTTCCGCGATGTTGTTTTGCACGCAATATACTCTGAAAAGAAGCTCTTCTTCGGTCAACTCATAAGGTGCGCCGCTAAGCAGGCGGTATTGGATGCATTCGACAGTCTCCTTCCCGCGCAATGGCTGCGGAACAGCGCTTTGGCTGACAGGACAATCTTCTGAAACGGTAATCAAGGTTTGGAAATATCCCATAATACCTCCAAGTGCTTTGAAAGCAGAATGCATGAATTAAGGTAACCTGCTCTAAGGGACCTTATATGTTTCAAATAAAACAACGCCCTACTGTTTAAACAGGGCGTTGTTATTTACTACTTGCTTGGCGTGCCGGGGCCTATGATGGTTTCCCCGGCGTAGGCCCGGTATGTGGTTTTTGCAACAGGCACCGTCTTGACTTCTACGCCATCCTTCAAATAAGTTGCATACGACTGCCAAACGGACCCGGATTTGCGTGCAACGAAAACTTTTTTGTAGCCTGCGGGCTTGGTTGGGTCCACGGTATATTTCATGGAACCTGGCGGGGAAATGCCCGCGGTTCGTTTGGAGGATAGCTGAATCTCATCATACTCTTCAGAGAATGGCTCGCCATAGATTTCAAAATGGATGGTCTTATCGCTGTCATCTACCCAACAGAACAGGTAAATCGGGGCGTTGGTGTTGTTTTTCCACTGAAAATCGATACGCCCGCTGTCTATTGTGGCGTCAAGCCCGCCATCCACATAAGAAAGCCGACCGGAATGCCCCTGCCGGTATACGATTTCAAGATCGGACTTCAACACGCTTAAATACATCGTGGTGGAAACCTGGCAAACGCCGCCGCCTGCTTGGTCCTCAGAACGGCCCTGGACGATAGCGGGCGCGGGTTTCCACCCGCCCTTGTATGTCCGGTGGCCCAATGTATCGTTGGTGGAAAACACTTCGCCCGGCTGCAGGACGGTGCCGTTAATAAGCCCTACAGCTTTCTTGATGTTAAATACCCGGGTGCTGCGGTTGTAGGGGGATTTGTTAAAAGAAGTATAGGAGCTTGCGCGCAGCACAACCTTCTGCTGGATATCCGCAAGCGTCACTTTGGCCTTTACGGTCTGTGCGGGTATCTCCATATCCTGAAAGATGCCGCTCTCAGCCATACCAAGC
>JAEXTB010000326.1 GCA_023453725.1 Bacillota bacterium
CAGTTCGCCGCACTTCTCAATTTTTTCCTCTCCGTAAAGGGCGGGATCCACATCCTGCCCGCCTGTTAAAAGCAGGCCGTCGATCACGCGAAACAGCCGTTCAATATCCGAATCTTCAGCGTTCAGAGGTAATATGATGGGTACGCCGCCCGCCTGTGCAATGCCGTCCATATAGCCGGGCAGCATCCAGATACTGCTCTTTTCCTTATCGTATAATGGCGTTACACCTATGACCGGTTTCATGTATGGTTGTTCCTCGCTTATTTCGATTGGGCAAATGCCTTAAAACAGTATAGCAGATTTTTTGGCGTACGCCACATAAATAACGCAAGAGTATCTACTGGAATACTTTGTATATATTCGATCACCCGCGCTACCCGTTCTGCCTATACACACTTCCGGCAAGCTCGATGAGCGCGGCCCGGTCCAAAATGCGGTATCCGCGCTGCTCCCGCACAATAACGCCGCCCTCCAGGAAATCATTGAGAACGCGCAGCAGGTGCCTGTAACTTGTCCCAAGGTATTCCGATAACGCCCCAAGGTGCTCCTGAAAGTAGCCTCCCTGTTCGGTATGCAGCAGATAGCTGGCCAGACGGGAGGAAAGCGGATAAAGCATGTTGACCGCATAGGTGGAAGAACAGCTGTCCAGTTTCTTGGCAAGCTCCATGCCGATGAGCCGCAAGAAAACCGAATCGCGCAGCATGGTATCCCTGCAATACGCCATGGGAATGCCGAGGCAGTATGCCTCTGTTGTCGCGCAGACGGAATTGCGGGCAATCAGGTTTGTATGGAGTTCCAGTTCCCCCACGATCTCAACCGCCTGAATAAAAGCAACAAGCAGTGTCTTGCCGTTCTCCAGCGTTAAAAATATCTTTGCCTTGCCCTCCATCAGCAGCAGCAAATATGGCATAGGCTCCCCGTACGTGCACAGGTTTTCCCCGGGCGCTGCATAGAACAGCTCGAACGGATAAGAAGCAAGGAAACGGAACGATTCCTGTGCTGTTTGCAGCAGCTTCTTTTTGTAGTATTGGAGCAGCTTTGCGTCCTTTATTTTTTGCATTGCTTTTTCCTCCGTATTTGTATCCAGTATGACATATGTCATATCGCAAGACAATGCATATGCGGTATGCTTTTGATATGAAGGAGGCTAGATCGCTTACATGACTGAATTTCTTTCTATACTCAGCGGTGTTCTTATTTCCGTCATGCTGCTTTTTAACGGCCAGCTTTCCGGCGCATACGGCAATGCGTTTGCTACGGTACTCATCCACATCATTGGCCTGGTCGCCATCAGCATGTGGCTCTTGATAAAGAAGCAGAGCCTATCCCATACGCTCCGGGAACCCAAGCATTTGTACTTGGGCGGCATCATCGGCGTGGTGACGGTGCTGCTGACCAATGTGACGTTTATCCATCTGGGCCTCTCCCTGACGCTCGTTTTAAGCCTGCTGGGGCAGATTGTCGCCGCGCTTGTGATAGACGGCATGGGATTGCTGGGCGCAAAAAAGGCAAGGTTTGAAAAAAAGAAGCTCATCGGCGTGGCGCTTGTTGCGGCGGGCGCCGGGCTGATGCTGATGTTTTAGGAGGCCGCATGTACATTGTATTGGGAATCCTGTCCGGCGCGACCATTGTGGTTGCCCGCATGTGCAATGCCGGGCTTGGTGACCGCATCGGCAGCTACAGGAGCACGTTTTATAACTACATTACAGGGCTCGTTGGGGCTGTGCTGCTGTTTTTCGCAACCGACGGCGTACTGCCCGCCGACATTGCGCAGCCAATCCAGACCGCGATGTATTTGGGGGGACTGGTGGGCGTGCTCAACATGATCATATCCAATTACATTACGCCCAAGATGTCCGCCTATGTCATGACTCTGCTCGTGTTCATCAGCCAGCTTGCGGCAGGTGTTGTGATTGACGCGCTTACCGGGAACGGCGTTTCTATCGGCAAGGTGGTGGGCGGCATACTCGTCCTCCTTGGCCTTTTATACAACCAAAACCTTGACAAGAAGGCACGACAGTCTGGCGTTGAACCGCAACCTGTAACGGAACAAAATTAAAATTTTTATACAAAGCGCCTGCCGATACAACGGCAGGCGCTTTTTATTTTTTACGTAATCAGTCTTCCCAAAGCTTTTCCTTGTAAAGCCCCTTCTCCTTGAGCGCACGGATGGCGGCGCGAACGGTGGGCATATCCTCTTTATAAGTAACGCCAAACCATGCGTCCTGGCTTTTGAGCACTTTTACGCTCGCCTTTTTGCTGGAGATTAGGTCGTGTACAGCCGTGGGGAGCAAGTACTCGCATTTGAGCGGGTTTTCCCGAAGCCCTTTTCGCAAAAACGGCTCTACACCGGCGGCGAGGCTATCAAACAGGCTTGTGTCAAATCCCCACAGGTTCATGGAAACCGGCGTTCCCTTTGGAATAAAGATTTCGCGGCCGTTCTCCTCATACATACCACCGTGGGCGTATTTTTTAATGCCCGAGCACTCCTTGATGTTCCGGAGGTATCCGTTTTCATCCGCCGAGCAGACGCCGCGTGTGACAGTACCGTGATCGGTCAGCGTATTTTCTACGGCGTAGCCGACCATGGCATATTCACCCGGCGTATGGGGCGCACTTAAATACGAATAGATGGCGGAGTACGCGGATTTCCCGTAATAATCATCCGCATTGATGACCGCAAACGGGCCATCGACCACATCCTTGCAGCACAGCAGCGCATGCGCGGTGCCCCAGGGTTTCACCCGTCCTTCCGGGACGGAAAACCCTGCGGGAAGTTTATCAAGTTCCTGATATGCATAGGCAAGCTCGGCGCGCCCGGCAATGCGGGGGCCGACTACCTGATGAAAATCGCGTTCAATCTCTTTTTTGATGATGCACACCACGCGGGTAAAGCCCGCCTGAATGGCGTCAAATATGGAGTAATCTATAATAATATTGCCGTATTCGTCCACAGGGTCAATCTGCTTAAGGCCTCCGTAACGGCTGCCCATCCCGGCGGCAAGTATGACCAATGTTGGCTGATGCATGCGCT
Source organism: Bacillota bacterium (assembly GCA_023453725.1). GTDB lineage: Bacteria > Bacillota > Clostridia > Christensenellales > CAG-138 > JAEYLA01. Next base: position 3,035 of record JAEXTB010000326.1, read on the forward strand.
TTAATCCCTCCGATTTATTGTAGGTCTGGCAACGCTGCGGCATCCATTGAAACCGCAAATATTACGATACCCCAAAGCCAAATCAGTTGCAAGCCCTTTCCCTTTTATATATACGCGAATCCCAAGTGACGGCACGAAGAAATATGGTATACTGGTTAACGTCGGCGGTTGACCACATTTCTCCGGAGCCGAACCACACAAAAGAAGGTACGATATGCGAGAAAGTTTTCTCCTTTCCCTGAACATCGTTCTTCCCCTGTTTTTGATGATGGCGGCAGGCTACACGTTGCGCCGCACACTCCAAATAGAGTCCGGCTGGGTGCAGACCACAAATAAGCTGGTGTTCCGGCTGCTTTTGCCGTTGCTGCTGTTCCGCAACATGGCGGAGAGCGATCTGAGCACGCTGTTTTCACCGGGCATGCTTTCTCTCATTGCGTTTGCCATGGGGGCAACCGTATTGACTTTTGCGGTTTTGTATCTCATTGTGCCGCGCCTGGAGCCGGAAAATCAGCGCCGGGGCGTGCTGATACAGGGCATACTCCGTTCCAATATGGCGTTGTTCGGCATACCGGTGGCGCTTTCGCTCTATGGGGAAGGGAATATCACCATCGTGACGGTGATCGTTTCCTTTGTGATTCCGCTGTTTAATGTACTTGCCGTGCTTTCTTTGAAGATGTTTGAAGGCTGCAAACCGGATTGGAAAGATATACTCAAAAGCATCGTGACCAACCCGCTCATACTCGCCATCGCCGCGGGGCTGCTGTGCAACGTAAGCGGCGTTGTTCTTCCCGCGCCGGTACAGAAGGCGGTATGGTCGTTTTCGGACTGCGCAACGCCGATCTCATTCTTTGTGCTGGGCGCGTCCTTTACGTTTGCGTCCGCGGCAAAAAATCGCCGCGCACTGGTTGCCGCAACGCTTGCACGGCTGGTGTTCGTCCCGCTCATATGGCTTTCGCTTGGCGTATTGCTGGGGTTCCGGGACCAGCGCCTGTTTGCGTTGATGATGCTTTTTACCCCGCCCACAGCGGTAAGCAGCTACCCCATGGCCTGCGCCATGAACGGAGACGGGCAGCTTGCCAGCGAAATTGTTGTGTTTACCTCCGCCTTCTCCGTGGCAAGTATATTTATATGGATTTTTATATTCCGCTCGTTGGGGCTGATTTGAAGATGAAAATGGGCGATACCGCAAAAGGAGAAACCGCATGACACGAAAGCTGTATTTAGACGACAGTTACCTTACCGCAGTACAAGCCAGGGTGACCGCCTGCGCGCCTGTGGAAGACGGCTTTGATGTAGAGCTGGACCAGACCGTACTTTTCCCTACCGGCGGCGGCCAGCCGCACGATACGGGGAGCATTGGCTCTGTTGCCGTAACGGACGTGATGGAAGATGGGGAACGTGTGCTGCACCGCACCGCGGAACCGCTTCCTGTCGGGAGCGAAGTTACAGTCAGCGTCTACTGGCCGCGCCGGTTTGACCATATGCAGCAGCACTCCGGCGAGCACATATTGTCCTTTGCCGCAAAAGAGCTCTTTGGCGCGATCAACGTAGGCTTTCATATGGCGGCTACCTATTGCACGGTAGACCTCAACCAGCCGCTTACCCACGAGGATGTGGAGCAGCTGGAGCAGCGCACCAACGAACTGATCTATACCAATTTACCCGTCACGCTCACCTATGTCGAAGCGGAAGACTTGAGTGGGATGGAGTTGCGCAAAGCTGCAGCGGGGCTTGCCGGCACGGTGCGCATCGTCGCCATGCCGGGCGGGGACAGCTGCACCTGCTGCGGCACGCACGTGAAAGCGACAGGCGAGATCGGCCTGGTCAAGGTCACGGCGCACGAACACTATAAGGGCGGAGAACGGCTGACGTTTGCATGCGGCGCGCGGGCGCTCAACCATGCACAGGCACAGCAGCGCATTGTGGATGGTTTTGCCCGAAGCTTTTCCTGCAAGCCCGAAGATGCACAAGAAGCGCTTATAAAGCTTCAGCAGGAAGCAGCAACCTTACGCCGGGACAACAAAGCGCTCTATGCGAAGATTTCCGGTTATCTTGCAGACGAGCTTTCTAAAAGCGCCTCCCCTATCGGCAAACGCAGGCTGGTTGTGCGGCGCATTGCGGAACTGCCCGCATCCCAGCTTCGCCCGCTTGCTTTAAAGCTATGCGAAGAGTCCGGCATGCTCGCGCTGCTGCTTGCGGCGGAACAGGAACAGCTGCAATACGTGCTCGCCTGCCACGCAGGAGTCGGGCTTGACATGGGCGAGCTTGCGCAGGCTGTGAACACCGCGCTAAACGGCCGGGGCGGCGGGCGCGGAACATTGGCCCAGGGCAGCGCCAAGGATACGCCCGCGGCAAGGGACGCAATCGAAGGGCTGGAGCGGTATCTTGCGCAACGGTTGAAAAAATAAAACAGCATAACAGGGCGCTCCGCCGCCCTGTTCACGCAAAAAAACTTAGGAGCATCCATATAAATCCGTTCAATCTTGACGACCTGCGCGTCAAATTGAACACCTGTCGCAGCCAGCCGACCGCGGCCACAAGACGCAGGCGGGCTGCGGAAAATTCTGCCGAGGCAGCCTCACGGATATGCCTTGGCATATCCGCGACATAGAGAAAAGAGCCTCCTGTGTAGGAGGCTCTTATTGTTGTTTCAACACGATCGGGGTGTTTGACAACTCTCATTTGCAACTTTAGTATAACAAACGGATCGGGTGTATTCATCACAAAACCATTACATTTTCAATAAGCTTTTCTGATAAAAGTTTGTCCGTAACCCCTCAAAATAGAGGATTGTTTGTTACCGCATGTCTTTTCATTACAAGACAATTGCTTGCTTTACGCGGAAACCACCGTAACGCGCTCCTTGATATGCAGCCCTTTTTCCGCCTCATCCAGCATGGCAATTGCATAATCTGCATAGCTGATCTCGCTTTTCCCTTCGCCGTTTACAAGCAGCACATCCCCGCCCAGGCGATAGCTGCCTGTACGCTCGCCCTCGGCATTGAAAAACGCGGGAGGGCTCATAAACGTCCATTTTACGTCGTCCCGCTTTTTGAGCGCTTCAAACGCCGCCATCATGCTCCGCGCCATGGGCTTCCAATCTTCTGGGAAACCGGGCGTGTCCACCACGCGAAGCGTACGCGTTTCGTCCGCGTACAAACTTCCCGCCCCGCCGACCACCAGCAGGCGGTTGGGTTTGCCGCTTAGCAGGTTGCTTAAATGCTCCAGGCTGGTCTGGTACAGGCCAAATTCTTCCGTAGTCCATACGCCAAGGGCGTCAAGGATCGCATCCTGCTCCGCCAAATCCGCATAAGCAAGGCTCATAATATCTTTTTCAATGACGCTAACATTGGTTTCCTCCAGTTTTGACGCGTTGCGCACAATGGCGGTAACAATATGCCCGCGCCTGAGCGCCTCTTTTACAAGCAGCCTTCCCTGTTTGCCTGTTGCTCCGATTACCGCAATTTTCATAGTTATTTTCCTCCTGGTTAACGGCATTGTGTGCTGCCGCTTTTAATAGTATAATGCGGGATATAAGGATGCATTGTAAAGTAAGCACATTTTTGTGGTGTAGTATCCTTTTGTATACCATTGCAAGAACAGGGAGTTATTTATGAAACGAGTCAAGACGGAGTTGCCCGCGTGCCCCTTAAAAGCCACGCTGGAACTGATTGGCGACAAATGGACGGTGCTGATCATCCTGAATTTGCTCAATGGCACAAAACGCTTTGGGGAACTCAAAAAGGCGCTCAACCCCATCACCCAAAAGGTGCTTACCGCACATCTTCGCGCAATGGAGGAAAATGCGCTGGTAGAGCGCAGGATCTATGCTGAAGTGCCGCCTCGGGTGGAATATACGCTGACCTCCACCGGGTATAGCCTGACAACCATACTTGACGCTATGACGGACTGGGGTACCCGGTACCAAAGGCTCTGGCGGGAAGAAATCGAAAAAGAAGCGCTGCAGTGACAGGAAATATGCTGTCAGGTTATGCACAGAAAAAACTTTCTTTTGTCCACATTTTTAAGAAAATAAAAAGAGCGCTGTATAGTGTTACACTACATCAGGCTCTTTTTTGCATTTAGAAATGATCAGCCGCCCTGCCGCCAAGTATCGTAATGCACGATTTCCTCAAGCGGCCTGCGCGAAGTGGGCGCGGGTTCTTCATCCGCATACCCAAGCGGGGTAAGGCCTACAATTTTGATTTCCCTGGGCAGCTGCAACACATTGCGCACCGGGTATTCCGCAAACGTGCCGACCCAGCAGGTCGCTAACCCTTCATTGGCGGCGGCAAGCATTATATGTTCCATAGCGATTGCACAATCCGCCATATAGTACTCTTTGCCGCCTGTCACGCCGCTGTCCGAAGGATCGGCACACACGGCAATGGCGCAGGGTGCTTTTTCAAAGCACTCGCTGCTGGGGTTGCCTACCATTTCGCCCAACATCTTTTTGACACCTAGATCGCGTACGACAACAAAGCGCCAGCATTGCCGATTCATCCAGGAAGGGGCTCGACGTCCAGCTTCCAAAATGCGTTGCAATGCAGCATCATCAATCGGCGTATCCTTATAAATGCGAACACTGCGTCGGGCGCCTAGTACATCGTAAAAATCCATTGGTACCTTCTTTCTAGACAATATAAAAATGATTGCGAGCAAGCCATAAGCCGAGTTCTGTCTAAGGATGACCATCTATCTTGGCTTACAGTTGCCTGTAAGCTCTAGCGATTACGGGGAGCGTGGCGGGCAGCCATTCAATACTCCCATTCCAATCTTGCACCGGGTGGGGTTTACAGAGCGGACAAGTCGCCATGCCGCTGGTGAGCTCTTACCTCGCCTTTCCATCCTTGCCTGCTTACGCAGGCGGTTTCTTTCTGTTGCACTTTCCTTGGAGTCGCCTCCACCGGGTATTACCCGGCACCTTGCCCTGTGGTGCTCGGACTTTCCTCATCCGCACATGTCGGACGCGGTCACCTGTCTTACTCGCAATACAATTCTATTACTGGTTTTCGCCCGCATACAGGATGCGGCCGCAGTTGTCGCATTCCACGATGCTGTCGCTGTTCATCACGCGCTTTACCACCACCATGGGGAGCGACATGTTGCACCCGCCGCACTGGTTGTTTTCCACCTTTGCCATAGGCACGGCGTGGTTGCGTTTGACGCGCTTGTATTTTTCCAAAAGCTGCGCGTCCACCTGAGCAGCCTGCGTGGTTGCGGCGGAAGCTGCAGCGGCGCGTACGGGCTCGCTTTCCTTATATTCCTGATCCGTAACCTCAAAGAGCTGGTCGTATTCCTTTTTGGCCTTCCCCGCTTTATTGCGGGTTTCTTTATAGTCTTTGAGCGCGATATCCAGCCATTTGACCAAATCGGTGATTTCGCGGCGCATGGCGGTGAGCTCTTCCAAAAGCTTTTCGTGGTTTTGGCGGCACTCCGTCATTTCCTCTGCCGTCACTTCTTCATCCCGCTGCATCTCATCAAATTCAGAGCGCTCCAATTCCACGCGGTTTAAAAGCTTTTCAACCTGCTCCTGCATTTTTTCAAGAGACGCCTGACGGTTTGTGATCTCCTTTTGTGTTTTTGAAATCGCGTTCTGCTGCTCCGTCAAAAAGTTGTGCAGCTTGTTGAGCTTTGCGCGCGCGGGCGTATTGAGCGTTTCCCGCTCTACCGCCTCTTTTTTGAGTTCCAATATTTGATATTCCCAAAGCGCATCCAGCTTACCCATGGTAAAACCTCCCTCACGGCCCGTTGCGGCGCTAAGGCGACACGAGCGTCGCTCGTCCGGACTTTGCGTACAACAGGTCTACCTTATATTGTATCTCGTTGAGCGCCGCCTGTAAACCTGCAATCAGGGGCTTCAGTACAACGCATTCCGTTTCATAATGCCCGGCTTCAACCACTCCCAAACCGAGCGCTGCGGCTTCAAGCGCCTCATGATGCCGGACTTCCCCGGTGACGAGCACATCCGCGCCGGCAGCCTTTGCTTGCTTCACATAATCCCCGCCGCTGCCGCCTACAACCGCTACACGCCAGATGGGGGTTTCCTTTTTGCCGCCCATGCGCACAACGGTATCAAGGCATGTTCCAACCTGCCGCGCAAATACGTGAAGCGGAACCTGCTCTTTTAACATGCCGATACGTCCAAGGCCCTGCGTCTCTTCGCCAAGCGGCAGCTCCGGCAGCAGCAGTGGGCGGATATCCGTTAAACCCAGCGCCATTGCAAGCGCATCGTTCACCCCGCCGATGGCACAATCCAAATTCGTATGCATCGCGTAAAGGCCGATGCCGGACCGAATGAGCGCATATGCGGGTGCCGTATCGGGATCGCTGCGGGATATTTTCCGCACAGGCTTAAAAAACAGCGGATGATGTGTGAGCACAAGCTGTGCGCCCACTTCCCGCGCTTCCTGTGCGACTTCCATCGTACAGTCGAGCGCCACGAGGATACGCGTAATGTCCGAAGCCTCCGGTTCAATGAGGAGGCCTACGTTATCCCATTCCTCCGCAAGCTGCGGAGGCGCAAAACGTCCAAGCAGCGATAAGAGCGCATCAAGCTCCATATCCGCATTCCTTTCTCAGTTGCAGCACCCGGCGGATATCCTGCGCCGTCTTTTGCAGCCCAGCTTCGCCGCGCGTCCCTTTTGCAGTAACCAGACGCACTTCCAATTGCTCCAGCAGTTGTTGGCTGAGCGGCAGGAATAATTCTTCTCCCATTGCGCACGGGCCTAGCCCATAAAAGCCTTCCGGCCAGCCCGCAGGGAGCGCATCCTGCCCCGGAACAACGGAAAACACCTGGTAATAGCGTCCCGCATCGTAGACGATGACATCCTCCGTTACCCGATAGCCTTCCCAAAACAGATAACTTCTGAGTTCCTCAATGCCCCGCATGGGTTGAAACACAGCTTTCTTCGCGCCCATAAGCGGTACGACCGCTTCCTGCAAAATGCTCGAAATCAACATGCCGCCCATTCCGCAGATTGCAAGCGCGTCCGCCTCATTTTCCGCCAAAGCGGACAACCCTCCGGCACAACGCGTCTGCATCCGATCCGAAACGCCAACATATGCGGCAAGCTGGCGCGCCTTCTCCAGGGAAGCCGCGCTGATATCCGATGCAATGATATGCGATACCGCATTGCTCTGCAGCAGCGAGACGCTCAGACGGCCATGGTCACAGCCGATATCCGCAAGCTTATGCGCCGTTCCAACCAGCCTAGCGGCAGCCGCGAGCCGCGGCCGCAAATGGATGCGCCGTTCTCTTTCCATAATAATAGTGTACCCGAACAGCGTTCGGATTGCAAGTTAGCCCCGTAACCCCTTGGGCAAATGGTTTTTTAAGACGCCCTGCACCGCTTTCCCCCAGCCGACCGGATGGCCTTTTGCGAGCACCACCGCGAAGCCTGTCCCATCTTC
>JAEXTB010000008.1 GCA_023453725.1 Bacillota bacterium
GGGCAAAATCATGGGCACGTTCCTTGGCGTCATCATCGTTGGGCTGATTACGAATGCGCTGGATCTCGTGGGCGTTTCCGCCTATTATCAGCAATTCATTCAGGGCGTACTCGTGCTGCTGGTCGTCTTCCTGGAAGCGATCCGCTCCAACCGTGCCGCGCGCCAGCATTAAGGCCGTCTGAGCAGTTGGGGAGGAAACGTACTTGACGAAAAACGCAGTTTATATTCAATCCGGCGGCCCTACCACGGTAATCAACGCATCCGCATACGGCGTGATTAGCGCCTGTATGCAGAACAGGGATAAAATCGGCAAACTATACAGCGCCCTGCACGGCACGGTGGGTTTATTAAGCGGAAAGCTGATCGACGTCTATGCGGAGGACCCGGCGGAACTCAAATTATTAACGCAGACGCCTTCTTCGGCGTTTGGCTCCTGCCGCTACCGCATGCGGGACGCGGACGTGGACGATACGGATTATAGGCGCGTAGTGGAAAACTTTGCGCTCCATGATGTGGGATATTTGTTTTACAACGGCGGCAACGGCACGCTTCGCGCCTGCCACAAGCTGCAAAAGTATATGGAAGCGCAGGGGTATGACTGCAAGGTAGTTGCCATCCCCAAGACCGTGGACAATGACATTGCAGGCATTGACCACGCGCCGGGGTTTCCTTCTGCGGCGCGCCATGTCGCCATCTCCATTTCGGAACTTGCACATGACTTCCGCGTGTATGATACCGGTCTCATCACCGTCATTGAGGTGATGGGGAGAAACACCGGCTGGCTTGCGGCCTCCACGCTGCTTTGCGCCAAGGCGGGCAACGGGCCGGATTTAATTTACACGCCGGAGCTGCAGTTCCGTTCGGAAAAGTTCATTGCGGACGTTCGGGACGTGTATGAGCGCAAAGGCAAGTGCATGGCGGTTGTTGCGGAAGGTGTGAGAGATGAGCACGGCAAATACCTGTTTGAATACAATTTGCACAGCCCGGATCAGCCTTCGCTCAATATGGGCGGCATCACGCCGTACTTGACGCACATTCTGCTGCAGAACTTTACCTGCAAGGTGCGCGGCATTGATCTCGGTCTCATGCAGCGCTGCGGCATGCACACGGCTTCGAAGCTAGATGTGGAAGAAGCGACGCGGCTTGGTGAAATGGCAGTACGCGTGGCTTTAGACGGCGTCACAGGAAAGCTTGTGACGTTAGAGCGTATCAACAGCAGGCCGTATACCGTGCGGGAAAGCCTGATTGATATTGAACAGGCCGCAAGCGTGGACGGCGCCATGCCGACTTCCTATATCACTAAAGAGCAGAACTTTATTCAAGACAGCTTTTTAGAGTATATTGAGCCGCTTGTTGGGCAATTGCCCAGTTACGCAAAACTGCAGCTCAAAGTGGTGTGACGCTCTCTATGGGCGGGAAAGGCAAACATGATGTATTATTATAAAGAACTTGGTCTTGAAAACACCAGGGCAATGTTTGAAAAAGCGTATCGGGAAGGCTATGCCGTACCGGCGTTGAACTTTGTTTCGATAGAGCAGTTTAACGCCATCATGGACGCATGCGGAGAAAAGCAGTCTCCTGTTATCCTCCTTGCTTCTCCTAACCTGCACCGGCAGCTTGGGTATGAGATGCTTGCGCGCATCTCCCAATCCGGTGTGGACAGATTAAAGCATGAAGGGAAAAGCGTACCGACAGCGCTCCATCTTGACCACGGCATGACATATGAGCAATGCGTGGCGGCGGTGGAAAGCGGGTTCTCTTCCGTCATGATCGATGGCAGCGCACTGCCGTTTGAAGAGAACATTGCCTTAACGAAAAAAGTGGTGGAATATGCGCACGCGCATGACGTCACCGTGGAAGGCGAGCTTGGCGTACTTTCCGGCGCAGAGGAAGAGGGGCACGAAGGCAATCATGAAAGCCACTATACGGACCCCTCCATGGTTGAGGAGTTCGTTACCCGCACGGGTGTGGACTGCTTGGCGATTTCCATCGGTACCTGCCACGGCCTTGTCAAGCTGAAACCCAATGCGGACGGTTCCCTGCCGGAGCTTCGGTATGATATACTTGCGGATGTCGGAAGGCGCTTGCCCGGATTCCCTATCGTGCTGCACGGCGCTTCCACCATTGATCCGAAGTATGTGGAGATGATCAATCAGTACGGCGGCAAGCTTGAGGCGGCAGTCGGCATTCCGGAAGAACAGGTGTCGCGAGCGGCTTCGATGGCGGTTTGCAAGGTCAACATCGCGTCGGACGGCTGGATCAGCGCGCTGGCGCTTACCCGCAAGATCCTTGCGGAAAATCCTGCGGCAATCGACAGCCGCGTGTTTACCCTGAAAATCCGCCCCATACTCGCCGAACTCTACAAGCACAAGATCGACGTAATGGGCAGCGCAAATAAGGCATAGCCTCCGGGAGGAATGGTCTTGGATAAGTATTTGGTTTGCGTGGAAATCGGCGGGACCAACCTGCGTTACAGCATTGTGGATACGCAGCTTCGGCTGCTTTGCTTCCACAAGATGCCTACACAGGCGCTTTCGGACGCAGAGGACAAGATTGCATTTTTAAGCAGCGTGATCGAGCCGTTGCTCAAGGAATACGGTCGCGAAAATATCCTGTGCGTCTCCATGGCGCTTGCTTCATTAATGGATAAGGAACGTACCACGCTGTATTCCTCGCCCATGGTGCGCGGGTTTGACAATATCGCGATTGTGCGGGAGCTTGGCGCAGCGCTAAACATTCCTGTCGTCATTGAAAAGGATGTTAACATCCTGCTGCTGTATGAGATCAACCGGTCCGGACGCAGCAGGGAAGGGATTGTTTCCGGCGTATTCTTAGGAACGGGTTTAGGCAACGCCATGTGCATCGACGGGCGCGTCTATAAAGGCAGCAATGGCGTTGCGTGCGAACTTGGGCATATCCCGGTATTAGGGCAAAACGCAGATTGTGGCTGCGGCAAAAAAGGCTGTATTGAACTGCTTGCGTGCGGCAGGGTGCTCCAGAAGCTTGCAAGCGGATACGGATGCCATATTACGGAGTTGTTCTCGCGGCATGGCGGAGAAACGGATGTCCGGCAGGTGGTGTATGCCTTTGCCGTCGCCATCGCAACCGAAATCACAATCTTAGACCCCGCGTATGTGATCCTCGGCGGCGGCGTCGTGGAAATGGAAGGATTCCCGCTTGATTACCTGAAGGAAAGCATTGCGGAGAACCTGCGCATTCCAAACCCGCGCGAGGCGCTTACCATTGTACCCGCCTCCGGCGACGAGCATGCTGGCGTGGTTGGGGCCGCCATCCACGCGATGCAGGTACTTTCATAAGAAACAATTTGGAATACGGAAAAGGTCCCCTCAACTAGTTGAGCGGGCCGTTTACGTTATCTGGGGTAGGGGTTAA
>JAEXTB010000020.1 GCA_023453725.1 Bacillota bacterium
ATGCAAAACTCAGAACATGTGAAAACTTGGGGCTTCCACCTGACCGATGTCGGCTACCGCAAAAACAGGCAGAACGAACGCATCCAGGAAAGCGTTGCCCTGGCGCAAGGGGAAACGCCTATCCGCATCGAGCAGTCGGATGAAGAGCTGATTGATCTTATCAAAGCCATACTTGGTATGGGGACGGTAGTAAGTAACGTCAACCTGCCCAATGCCGGGCAGATGCCCGGCATTCCTTTGGGCAGCATTGTGGAGACAAACTGTGTGTTTTCCCACAACAGCGTAAAGCCGGTGGTGGCAAAACCCTTGCCCGCTGCGGCCCATGCGCTGGTCATGCGCGCCTGCCTGAATATCGAAAGCGCATACGAAGGCATTGTAAAGCGAGATATTGACCAAATATTCGCGGCGTTCATGGATCAGCCGCTGTGCGCACCTCTTTCCCTTTCAGACGGACGAACCCTGTTTGATCGGATGATACGCAATACGCGGGCCTATTTGGAACCCTATTATACGCTTCACGTTTAATGGAGATGACGGGGCAGGTGGTGGCCTAAACCGCTCCGCTTTCCGGGCTTAACATATTTTGTGCGGTACTTGTATTCAAAATGCCGGGCGTGCTTTAATGAGAGTGGGAGGGAGTAAGGCATGCGATGTGAAACGGTAGATTTGTATGCGTATTTCGGGTTGGATCGCCCCGAAGGGGGCAAGGGTTTGTTAACCTGTATGGCGATTGAAGCGCCTGCGGGCATGCGCGGGCATCGGCGGCATCCGGCCGTATTGATCCTGCCGGGCGGCGGGTACGCTTTTGTATCCGACCGAGAGGCCGAGCCGGTGGCGCTTCGGTATATGGCAAAGGGATTTTGCGCGTTTATCCTTGATTATTCCGTAGCACCCGTCCGTTACCCCGCTCAGCTCATTGAAGCCGCCATGGCAATGGCTTACATCCGCAGTGAGGCGGATAAATACTATGTCTCACCCGATCAGGTCGCCGCCCTCGGGTTTTCTGCGGGCGGGCATCTTTGCGGCTGCTTGGCGACAATATTTAATGACGCGCCCATGCGCGCGGCTTTGGGGGAACACGCCGCCTTTGTTCGGCCGGACGCCGTAGTGCTTGCCTACCCGGTCATCACATCCGGGGAAAAGGCGCACGCAGATTCCTTTATAAACCTGTGCGGGGAGGACGAGGCGCTGAAGGCGCGGATGTCCCTGGAAACGCGCGTTACAAAAGACTCCGTTCCGGCATTCTTATGGCACACGTTTGATGATGCCTCCGTTCCGGTCAAAAACAGCCTGCTTCTTGCAATGGCTTATGAGGAGCACGGCGTTGCGTTTACACTCCATGTGTTTCAAACGGGCAGACATGGCCTTTCCACTGCGGACAGCGCCGTATATGCGTTAGATGAACTGCCGCAGGTGAGCGCGGGGGTGCCGGATTGGATCAATATGAGTATCGCTTGGCTCTTTGAACGAGGACTTACCGCGAAAGATAGCTAGACGAGGGAGGCGCACAATGAATACGATTGCTTTTGCAGGGCGGCATTTGAGGACGTGTTCGGTACAGACGCATTTCCACACAGCTTGTTTACGATCACGGGAGCCGAAGGCCCCGCGGTCATTGCCGAAAACGTGGAAGAGCACATAGAGGGGTAAGCATGCAGGATCTCATTGCGCATTACATTGACCGGATATTGGCACAATCAACGCCGCAGGCCCCGCTTTGGAACATGGAGAAGACACGCCAGGGAAGCGCGCCGCGGTGGAACTATGTTGACGGCTGTATGATGACGAGCCTGCTCTCCCTGTATGAACAAACGGGGGAGGAACGTTTCTTCCGCTTTGTGGAACACTTTATCGACTACTATGTGTCCGAGGATGGCAGCATGCTCTCATATGCGCTTGAGACCTATAATCTTGATAACATCTGTGAAGGGCGCGTGCTGTTTGATTTATATAGGGCGACCGGCAAGGAAAAATATCGGCGCGCCATCGCGCTGCTGCACAGACAGCTGACGGGGCAGCCCCTCACCACGGAGGGGAACTTCTGGCAGAAGCTGATTTATCCGCACCAGGTATGGCTCGATGGCCTGTACATGGCGCAAGTATTTGCTGTACGGTATGAGAATGCGTTTGCACAGGAGCCGAACTATACCGATATCGTGCGCCAGTTCCAAAATGTGCGCGACATCATGTTCGATCAAGAGAAGAAGCTCTATTATCACAGGTACGACAGCGCCAAGCGGATGTTCTGGGCAAATGAAAAGGGCCTTTCAAAAAGCTTTTGGCTCCGGGCCGTCGGCTGGTTTGCGGTGGCGCTCGTTGATGTAATTTCGTACTTGCCGCAAAGCGCAAAAGAAGAACGGGCGCAGCTTTCAATGCTGTTGAACGAACTGATTGAGGGCATTGTCCCGTATATCAATGAAGACACCAACATGCTCTATCAGGTGGTGAATCAAGCGGAACGCGAAGGCAATTATCCGGAAACCAGCGGCAGCTCCATGATCGCCTACGCCATGCTAAAAGGCGCAAGGCGCGGGGCGTTGCCCGTGCAATACCGCGCCACGGGCACGCTGATATTCGAGGGTATTTGCAGAAAGTATCTTTCCGAAAAAGACGGCATGCTCAACTTGGGGGGCATCTGTCTTTCCGCCGGGCTGGGGCCGGAAAACAATAACAAAAGGGACGGCACATACGAATACTACATCGCGGAGCCCGTTCTGGAGAATGACGCAAAGGGTGCAGCGCCGTTTTTGATGTGTTATGTGGAGCTGCAGGCGATCTGATTAGCTTTCGGGAAAAACGTTTGAGCAGGCCGGAGATTAGCCTGCTCTTTCTGCATAATAAGACTGCCGGGCATAGCCCGGCAGTCAAAAAGATGTTAGCGTATCGGATTCGCAAGCTTGAAATTGCCAAGCTGCGCAAACAGCGGCATTTCTACATAGAGCCTTCCGTCTTTGATAACCGGTGCGGCGATGCCGCGCTCTTCCCCCTGATACATAAAGGTATCTTTGCCTGCGGTAATCACAGCGACAACCTTGCCGGATTTTTTGAGCGTCAGGGCCTTTGACTTCGCCTTGTAGTTGGTGGAGAAGCCAAGCTTCTTTGCAACTTCCTGTGCGGGCAGCCATACGGTGCTGTTTTCTAACACAGCGGGATAACGGATGCTCGAACCGTTGACGCGGATGTTTTTGTTTATAACGGAAACATAGCCGTCGTATTCATCCGAAAACGCGATCACCTCGCTGCCTCCGGCCTGGGCAGGGTAACTTAAGGCCGCTACTTCATACCAAACAACCAGCTTTGTGCCGGGCTTGATGTTGGAAAGACGGATGGTTTTATCCGTATTGAACAACGCGATTTTGGTGTTCTTGGGGATGGTAAAGTAAAGATCCTGCTCCGCATTCAATATGGTGATGCTGCCATCCTTGTTCTTTGTGACCTTCTCCACCTCAAAGAACTGACCGGGCGCGCCTTCCTTAGGCACATTTACAATCAGCGCTTCCGCATTTGCGATGGGGGGATAGGACTTCGTCATAAACGTGCTGTGCCATGCATATACCGTGCTTCCCACCACAAGGTCCTTGGGTGCGACGGCAACGCGTTTGACAGAATCCACAATCTTTGTCGTATCGGTAATGTTCAGGATAATTGTCTTGTTCTCATGCTGGCTGAGCACCTCTACGTGAACGACATTTCCTTCGATAGTTACCCGTTTGATGGTGCCAAACAGTACGGCGTACGGGCTGTAGACTTCCTGCTCCACTGCAGGGGTCTCCGTGCCGGGAAGGGTCGTAACGCTGCCGGAAGCTTGCGCAAACGCAACCTGGCTGATCAATGCGCTAATCAACACCACAACCAGCAATAAACTGCTCAATCTCTTTTTCAAGCTCATGTCGTTTCTCCTTTTTCGTTTTCCTCTGCCTGTATAACGCTGAAGCAGGTGCAAAGGTTCCGGCAAAAAAGGAACACGACAGGGAGAGAGGAGAAGAGCGATTGCAGGATCGTATTTTTTTTATTGCGAATACCGTTTCAACCGTTGTGCCAAATTGCCCGTATGCAGTTCAAAGAGGTGGTTGTCGTAATCGTAAAAATATAGCGAACACCCTTCGCCGTCTACCCGTGGGCGGTCGGGCTTTGTTTCAAGCCCCAGTTCCTCGATCTTTTGCGCATATTGCGCTAACTCATCTTCTGGAACGCAAAATGCAATGTGGTTGTAGGTTTTCTCCGGCAAAGGCTCGCCTTCCATAATACAAAACCAAAGACCGCCGATAAGAAAAAATTTCTCCCGGCTCAATGAAAAAGCAGCGTCGCCGCTCGAATAGATTTCATCAGCACCCAATAGC
>JAEXTB010000040.1 GCA_023453725.1 Bacillota bacterium
CGCTGCTCGACCCGGAAATAGGCACTACAATTGCATACTGCCTTTCAACACCGGGGTTAATATTCAAGTTGGCTCCAGGCAAAGGAATCTGGCCTATTGTACCCAATTCAGCACTACCCGCATTAGCACTGATGCCTGTAATAGTGATAGTGTCGGAGCCACTATTGTTCTTAATTTTAAACAGAATATTGGCGCGACCATTTTCAATAGTAAATGTTGATCCAGCATCAGCATATACGATTTCGCCATTTGTGGCTTCTGCTAATGCCACTGTAGGCAACAGCATAAGCGCCATCAAGACGCACAAAATCAAAGCCAGTTGTCTTTTACCCCACATAAGCCATCCTCCTGTAATCCGTTCCCCGTTATTTGGTTTCAATTTCCGTAATCTGTCCGTCCAATATGTGCACAGCCTTATCCGTAAAGGCAGCCATGTTCGCGTCATGCGTTACCATGATCAATGTCTTTCCCCGCTCACGCGCGATATCGGTAATGAGATGCATGACCTCGTCGGAGGTCTTTGAGTCAAGGTTTCCCGTAGGTTCGTCCGCAAATACGATTTCGGGGTCGCTGACGAGCGCGCGCGCAATGCCCACACGCTGCTGCTGGCCACCGCTCATCTGCATGGGCTTGTGGTTCATATGCGTGCCCAAGCCCACGGCCTTTAACATATCCCGCGCAATCTTATCCCGCTTTATCCTGCTGACCCCGCGGAACGACAACGGCAGCGCCACATTTTCAAGCGCCGTATAGTAAGGCATAAGATTAAAAGATTGAAAAATAAAGCCGACTTTCTTTTGCCGGAACAGAATGAGTTCGCTCTGCGTCATGCGCTCAATGTGCATGCGCGAGATGATAATTTCCCCGCCGCTTGGCTGTTCCAGCCCTGCAAGCAGGTTTAACAGTGTAGATTTGCCCGAACCGGAACGGCCGACGATGCAGCATACGTCGCCTTTATCCAGTGTAAGATCTACGCCGTTGAGCGCGTGAATGGCGGCAGACCCCACATGGTAAGTCTTGGTGACGTTCCGAAGCTCGATCAAATGCGCAGCGCTTTGCTCCATGTACCCCCCACTGGCTCTTTGCCATGCTGTATTGACCATCTAACATATAATAACGTTCTACATATGGAAATGGTTTCACATTCAAACGTTATTTTTATAGCTCTGTGTATTATACCGCCTGCATGTCTGCGCCACAAACAACAATTTGTAAACATTTCCTGTTTCGGATATTGACTTTTCTCTATATAGAAAGTATTCTATATCTATAATCGTGAAAAAATTATCATTTGTCGTTTGCTTATATTCAGCAACGGAAAGGAAACGCGCATGGTCAATATGGTGATAGACGGGCGTCCCGTCACAGTGCGTGAGAACGCCACGGTACTGGAAGCGGCCCGTCAGGAAGGCATCCGCATCCCCACGCTCTGTAACCTCAAGGGGCTCAACAACATCGGCGCATGCCGCATGTGCCTGGTAGAAGAGGCTAAGACCGGCAGGCTCCAGGCTTCCTGCGTATTCCCCGTATCCGAAGGCTTGGAAATTAAGACGGCTTCCGCCAAAGTGCTTTCCGCACGCCGTTCCGTACTGGAACTGATTTTATCCGACCATGACCGCTCCTGCCTCACCTGCAAGCGCAACACCACCTGTGAGCTGCAGTCGCTTGCGGATGAACTTGGCATTACGGATATCGCGTTTGACGGCGCGCGCATTGAAAAGACAATTGACGAGCTTTCTCCCTCCGTTGTGCGTGATAACAACAAGTGCATTTTGTGCCGCCGCTGTATCGCCGCCTGCGAAAAGACGCAGGGCGTATACGCCATCGGCATGCAGAACCGCGGGTTTAAGACGCAGATCGGCTCGGTATTTAATAAGAGCCTCAACGACATTGCCTGCATCAACTGCGGCCAGTGCATCATCGCCTGCCCCACAGGCGCGCTTACAGAAAAAGACGCCACCCAGCAAGTTTGGGACGCGTTGGCCAATCCGAAGAAGCTTGTTATATTCCAGCCTGCCCCTGCCGTTCGCTTTGGCATCGGGGAGCTGTTTGGCATGCCCATGGGCACACGCTGCACCGGCAAACTTGCCGCCGCCATGCGCCGCCTTGGGGCTTACAAGGTGTTTGACGTACAGTTTGCAGCCGACCTTACCATTATGGAAGAAGGCACGGAGCTTTTGAACCGCATCCGGGAAGGCGGCACGCTGCCCATGATCACCTCCTGCAGCCCCGGCTGGGTCAAATATTGCGAACATTTCTACCCGGACTTTTTAGAGAACCTCTCCACCTGCAAGAGCCCGAACCAGATGCAGGGCGCGATTACAAAGACCTATTTTGCGCAGCAGAACGGCCTTGACCCCAAGGATATCTACGTGGTTTCCGTCATGCCCTGCACGGCCAAGAAATTTGAAATTGCAAGGCCGGAAATGGGTAGGGACGGCTACCGGGACGTAGACGCAAATATCACCACGCGCGAGCTTGCCGCAATGATCAAGCTGGCGGGGATCGACTTTGCGAACCTGGCGGACGAGGAATTTGATGATATCCTGGGCGACTCCACCGGTGCCGCAACGATATTCGGCGTAACGGGCGGCGTCATGGAAGCGGCGCTCCGTACCGTGGCGGATATCCTTGCGGGCGAAGATCTGCAAGGCATTGAATACCAGAATGTGCGCGGATTGAACGGCATCAAGGAAGCCACCATCCCCATCGGCGGGTTGGAAGTAAAAGTTGCCGTCGCCCACGGTACGGCAAATGCCGGGAAGCTGCTTGACGCAATTAAGAACGGCGAAGCCAACTACCACTTTATTGAGATCATGGGCTGCCCCGGCGGCTGCATAAATGGCGGCGGCCAGCCTATTGTGGACGCACGCACGCGGTATGATGTGGACCCGAAGGTGGAACGCACCCGCGCCACCTATGCGGAGGATGCAGATATGACATACCGCAAGAGTCACCAAAGCCCCGCCATCCAGAAGATCTATGCGGATTATCTGGGTACACCGGGCGGACACAAATCCCACGAACTGCTGCATACGCACTATGTCGCGCGGGACAGATACAGCAATACCGAAAGATAATCAGATAACAACGAAAAGCGTGCAGGGAAATTCCCGGCACGCTTTTTGTTTACGACACCGCCTCCGCCTCCGGGCCATCCGCCTGTGCAGGGTTCTTGCGGAACACAATCTTCTGGAAATACGACCATATGCGTACACCCAATAGGCGCAGCAGCAGGAAGTAGAGCGCAATGCATACGGGAATGCTGATGAGCATGGCCGTAACCGCAGTCATTCCATGTTGCAGCGCCCAGAAGAAAATCATCCGCACACAAGCATATAGAATGGCAGCGCACGCAACCGGCACAACGCCGGCATGGAACAGGCGCGGGCGTGTGTGGGTGGCCCTGTGGATCAACACAAAGCCTATGATAACGCGCAAAAGGTCTCCTGAAAGCATGCCAATGATATAGCCATAGACATGCAAGCTGGGCATGGCGGTTAGCACCCAGACAAGCGCAAGCTGCAGCGCCTCGCCGATTGCGGCCAGTATGAGCACCTGCTTTTGCTTGCCAATGCCATTTAGTATGCTGGTGGAAATGCATAAATAGTATATCGTAATGGCTTGCAGACTTAACGCGTCCGCCAGCGCAGGGGGAACCGTCTGCCCAAAGAGCAGCCCGCACAGCATTGGGATGTAGGGCAAGAGCACGGCGGTTGCGGGCAGGCCCAGCAGGCCTGCCGCCTCAATCCCTTTGTTGACCTTGCGGGTTAAATCCGGATAATCCCCCCGCGATATGCTTGCAGCTATGCTTGGCATAATCAGCGTACAAAGAGCGCCCACCAGCGCGGAAGGCAGCATCAGCACCGGTACCACCATGCCGGAAATGAGCCCCAGCGCGCTCACGGCTTCCGTTCTTGTATAACCGGCAAGCACCAAACGGGAGGGAAACACCACTACAGATACCGAGGCAAACACATTGGACAGCATGGATGTCAGCGCCGAGGGAACCGCAATTTTTAAAAAGCTGCGCCGTACACCCGGGGTCGCTTTTTTTCTTGTCTTTGCCGGGCTGCGAAACTTTGCAAAATAGGACGCACTCAAAAACAGTACGCTGTAAAGCTCGCTTAACGTCATCACCGCCAGGATTAAGAACGCCGTATAGCCATGATCGCCATTGATGTAACGGGAAAGCAGCAGCGAGGCCAGCAGGATGCGCAGAATCTGCTCTCCGACTTCGGAGATCGCGGTAAAGCGCACCATGCGCGTGCCGTGGAATGTGGCTTTGAGTATGTTTTCGGCACCGGTCAGAAGAATGCAGATTAATATCATCCACAGCGCGTTTGCCGTACGTGGATCACCCAAAATGCTGGTGGCAATCTGGTTGCGCAGCAAAAGGATGGGCACCGCCATCACGAGCAACAGCGCAAGAAAACAAAAAAGAGCAAACCGAACCAGCCGCTTGATCCCCTGAATATCGCGCTGCGCCGCGAGCGACGCGGAAACATGCGTAACGCCCACGCAAAGACCCGCCACGCAAATGGACATGACGATGGAATACACCTGTATTGTCAGTGTATACACGCCCAGCCCTTCGGGCCCGGCCAGCCTGCCAAGCAGCACCCGATATACAAACCCCAGCAGCAGCAGTACGGTATTTGAAAATGCAAGCAAAGCAGCCTGATAAAAAAACGTCTTCTTGTTGAGCAATATCGCCCGTCCCCCCTCCTGCATCCGCCCGGAGGCGGCTATTCATGTATATGGAGCGGGGCGGCACATCATACGACAGGATCTGCATTAAAACAAAGACAGCTCTATTCACTTTAACATCCGGCCTAACCAATTCTTGCTGCGCATAGGCGCGAACCGTTCGCTTGCCTCGCAGTATGGTAATTTCTTGGAACCTACATATGTTCTTAGTCTTAAGCTGATATGTAAGACATAAACGCAAAAGGATACCGCCCGCACTACGGGCAAAGTCCGGCACGATTTGCGGTAATGTACGTTTATATATTACAGCTTTATAACTATCACATTCTAAAAAGAATCTTAATATTATATACTAATCAACCAAGAGAGGAGGAGAGTTCATGCATAATCGTTGCTGCCGCCCGTGTTGCTGCGGATCCAATGATTTTGAGAGACCAGTTCGGGAACAGGAACAGTTGCAGGCCCAGTTGCAGGCCCAGCTGCAGGCTCAGCTGCAGGACCAGGATCAAGACCAAGACCAGTCCCTTAGAACAATCTTGCGGGATATTGGCAACGGAAACAACAACACCAATATCACGATTGACAACGTCAGCGTTGCCGTTGCCGTCTTAGTGGCGGTGGGCAGTTTGCTTGGCACTGTAGATGGTGCCGCGCTGCGTACCTATATTGACCGTATGTTGGCTGCCCGTTAATACATTTTCTTTTTCACCCGCCGCATGGCGGGTTTTTTTATTCCCATATGCTGTATTGACTACTACTATAAAGTATTGTAATGTAAAACAAAAACGGGGTAATTTTATGGAACATGTCAGCAATGGGTTTCAGGTCTTCATGAAAGAATCCGGCCCGGTAGGCTCCGCCTATATGGAGGCGGTAGCAAAAATGTCTGAAGCAAGCGCATTAGACCACAAAACAGCGGAACTTGCCTATATTTCCGTGCTGTCGGCCGTCAAAATGGCAGGCGGGCTTCCCTTTCATGTGCTTTCCGCAAAAAAGCTTGGCGCAACCCGGGAGGAAGTGAAAAGTGCCGTTCTTGTCGGGATGCCCGCGGTGGGATTGGCGGTTATTGAAGCGCTCCCCATAGCGCTCAACAGCTACGATGAAAACTAAAGGTACGCAAATGTCCGCCGTTGACCTCATCTTATTGGGCCTTGTGTATGAGCAGCCGCAGAGCGCTTACGACATGCAAAAGCAGGTGGAGTACCGCAACCTTTCCAATTGGGTAAAAATCAGCTCTCCTTCCATATATAAAAAAGTACTGAAGCTGGAAGAGCGGGGCCATCTCACAAGCGAGCCTGTCCGGGAAGGCAAAATGCCGGAAAAAGCAGTCTACTCCATTACGCCGCAGGGCAGAGAATATTTTTTCAGGCTGATGCAGGAAAAAGCAAATGAAGCTGTGAGCGTGTTGTTTGATTTTAACGCGGTGATTGCAAACCTCAATAAGCTGCCAAAGGAGCAGGCCATCGATATGGCCCATGCAATCCAAGGCAGCATGGAAAGAGGCCGCACCTATATCGGAGGGATGCAGCCGCAGCGGCAGCATATTCCATTTGTAGGCCGCGCAATCATGGAGCAGCAAATTCAGGTCTACGACGCATTGCTCTGCTGGATGGATTGTTTTTTACAAGAGTTTCCGGAACATGGGCTGGCCACCACCAAGATAGGAGAACGCGAATGAGACAGGAAAAGCGGCTTACCGGGCGCAAGTGTTACGACCATCTTGGGGGAAAGCTTGGCGCTATGCTGTTTTCTCTCTACATACAAAACGGGTGGATTTCCCTTGAAGAAGGGAAATCCACCGTATATACCGTTACACCAAAAGGGGAGGAAGCGTTTAAACAAATGGGCTTGCCAGAATATGCGGCTATGCCGGGGCAGCACGAACCTGTAACCTAAAATTCCGGTTTGAGGCTGCGGGTAAACAGCTGCCCGAGCGCTTCCTTTACGTCCACACCCTCATACAGCG
>JAEXTB010000201.1 GCA_023453725.1 Bacillota bacterium
GAACCCATACAGGGTATTATGAAAAAGAACAGCTCGTTTGCGCCGGATCAGGACCGGTACGCGCAATATGCGCCTTATGCAACAGCGTATCTTGCCGCGATGGAGCATATCACCCAGTTTTATAAAAGCAATCCCTTTGCCAAATAGGCGGATAGCCAAGGAGGAAGCAATATGTCAAAGCAGCCGGATATCGTATTCGCGGAAGTCCGCAAACAAACCATCATCGATATCGTCAATAAAATGGGCAAGGCGACGGTCACTTATTTGTGTGATCATTTTTCCGTTTCCCCTGCCACCATACGCAACGATCTGAGGGAGCTTGAAGAGGCGGGCGCCATCAAGCGCACGCATGGCGGCGCAATCAGCAGCAGCCGCATCAACTATGAACCCAACACCTCGCAAAAAGAAGTGGAACGCGTTGCGCAAAAACAGGCAATTGCCCGCTTGGCCGCAACATTCATCCAACCGGGGGACGCCATTGCCCTTGATACCGGCACCACGACGATGGAGCTTGCAAAGCAGCTTGGCGGCATTGAGAACCTGACGGTTGTTACAAACGATATTCAGATTGCCTCTTATCTTGAACACAATACGGACGTGATGATTATCATGGCCGGAGGCGCTCTTAGGCGGCACTTCCACTGCACAGTGGGCCAGATGGCAATTGAAAGCATTGCAAACCTGCATGTGGACAAGGCGTTTGCCGCTGCCAACGGCGTTCATCCCACCAAGGGCGTCACCACCCCTAACATGGATATGGCGGGCATCAAGACGCATATGATCGACTCTGCGGATGAGGTGTATTTGCTTGCGGACAGCAGCAAACTTGGAAAATCCGCGTTTATCACATTCACCACGCTCTCTAATGTGGATGTGCTTATTACCGATCAGGAGGCCGACGCCGCATTTGTAGACGCCGTCAAACAAATGGGCGTTGAAGTGCACTTAGCGGAAATTGATAACAAACAATAAATATCGATAATAAACGCTTGATAAGTAAGAGCAATTGATATATACTATACCTACAAGCAATCGTAGAAGTTAGGGGTATAGAATATGGCAAATCAAGCGCTGGGTATTTGTCTGATCGGCGCAGGCCGTGCAGGCATGATTCACGCGAAGAACTTCCAGAATAAAGTGGAAGGCGCGCGTATGGTAGCAGTTGTGGACGTGGTGGAGGAGAGCGCCAAAGAGGCTGCGCTTTCACTTGGTATCGATACGTATTATACGGATTATCGTTCCATGTTGCAGAATCCGGATGTTAACGCCGTGATTGTCGTCTCCCCCACCAATTTACACAAGCAAATCGTAATTGATTGCGCAAACGCAAAGAAACATGTCTTCTGTGAAAAGCCCATGGCAATGAACACCCAGGAATGCGACGAAATGGTGCGCGCCTGCGATGATAACGGCGTGAAGCTGCAGATCGGTTTTATGCGCCGGTTTGACGAAAGCTTTCAGGAAGCAAAACGCCTTATAGAAGAAGGTGCCATCGGCGACCTTGTGCTCATCCGTTCCAACACACGCGGGCCGAGTAAGCCCCGCCCTTGGATGTACGACCTCAAAAAGTCCAACGGCATATTGGCCGAAATCAATTCTCATGACATAGACAGCATGCGTTGGTTTGCACAAAGCGAGATCGATACGCTCTACGCCATTGGCGGCAATTATCGTAACCCCGACGCAGCTGTAGAATATCCGGATTACTACGACAACGTGGTCATGTCCGGCCAGTTCAAAAACGGCATTCAGTTCTCCATTGACGGCGCGGCATATGTGGAATATGGCTATGACTCCAAGATGGAGTTGGTGGGCACCAAGGGTGTGCTGCATGTGGGCCGGACGGAAGGCGCTTTCTTAAAGTGCTCCACCAAGGAACACGGCACCTCCTCCCCCTTTATCAACAGCTGGATGACTCTGTTCCGTGACGCTTACCTTGCAGAAGACATCGCATTTATCGAATGCATCAAGAACAATACGCAGCCCAAAGTGAGCGGCGTAGACGGGCGCATGGCTGTGGCCATTGTGGAAGCGGGCAATACATCCATACTGGAAAAACGGCTCGTCAAATTGTCTTAATGAAAATGGAGGAAACACGATGCTAAGCTTACGGCTTTTCGGCGCAAACGATGTGCGTCTGGTGGATATTGAAATTCCCAAAATCGCGGATGATGAGCTTCTTTTAAAGACAGAGGCGGCTTCCGTATGCGGCACGGACCTGCGTATGTTCCAGAACGGTTACAAGAACGTGGATGCCGAGCATCCGCTTACCCTCGGTCATGAGTTTTCCGGCACCATCGTGGAAGTGGGCAAAAAAGTCCCCTTCTACAAGCCCGGCATGCGCGTCGCCATGCAGCCCAACATCGGCTGCGGCATCTGCGACAGATGCGTCTCCGGCAACTTCCACCTGTGCGATGATTACCGCGCGTTTGGCATCAACATGGACGGCGCGTTTGCCGAATATGTCAAAATCCCCGCCGACGCAGTGCTGCGCGGCAATCTGATGGTGTTGCCGGATCACGTCACCAGTGAAGCCGCGGCTGTCGTGGAGCCCCTTTCCTGCGTATACAATGGCTTTTCTAAGTGCTTTGTCAAGCCCGGCGATCTTTCGCTGGTGGTTGGCGCGGGCCCCATCGGCCTGATGCACGCGATGCTTTTACACATGGCTGGCGCAACCGTCATGATGAATGATCTATCCGCAGAGCGCCTTGCCTACTGCAAGGAGGTTCTGCCCTTTATCACCACGTACAGCGGGGATGATCTCAAGGGCTTTATTATGCAGCAGACCAATGGCCGCGGGCTTGATGTTGCCATCACCGCCTGCCCGGTGCCGCAGGTGCAAGCCGCCATGCTGGAGCTGATGAATTATGGCGGCAGAATCAATTTCTTTGGCGGCGTGCCGGAAAGCAAACAGCCCGTTCCCATCAACACGAACCTTGTGCACTATAAGGAGCTTTACCTGACAGGTTCCACCCGTTCGAGCATTGCGCAGTACCGCAAGACGATGGAGTTTATTGCGCAGGGGTTGTTGGATGTTTCCAAAATCATCACGCACCGCTATGCTTTGAAGGATTACGAGCAGGCGTTTGAAAATGCGCGGCAGGCCAAAGGACTCAAGCACGTATTTCTTTTTGAGTAGCCTGAAAATCCTCCGTTTGGAAGGGCAGTTATGATCAGAACCGTATTGGGCGATATCCCCAGCGACGCGCTGGGCCATGCGCAATGCCACGAGCACCTGTTTATTGAAAAGGGTGTTTCCTTTTCAGTCAACCCGGCGCTTTATATGGCGGATGCCGCACAAACCAATGCAGAGCTTCTCGCCTACAAAAAAAGCGGCGGGGGCGGCATTGTGGATGCGCAGCCCGTATATTGTGGCCGCATGGCCGGCGCGCTTTTAAATGCCGCCTCACGCAGCGGCGTTCATATTGTAGCGACCACGGGTTATCACAAGACCATGTTTTATGCGCCGGATAGCCCGATATTCCTGCATTCGGAGCAGCAGCTTGCCGATACATTCATTTCCGAAGTGCGTGAAGGAATGCTGGATGTGACCGGGGCGCGCATTGCCGCCAAGGCCGGTATGCTTAAGGTTGCTCTTGATGAGCGGGGCAACAACGAAACCTATGAAAAACTGCTCCGTTCCGTTATTTATGCGGCAACCCAAACCTGTGCGCCCGTGCTGGTACACACCGACCCCAACACGGATGTGCTTGGGCTTGTACGTAAGTTTATGGACGCCGGAGTCTGGGCCGACCGCATCATCGTGTGCCACCTCTGCCGCAGCAAATACGATTTTTCCTACCACAAAGAGGTGCTCTCCACCGGCGCTTACCTATGCTATGACAGTGTCAACCGCCTTAAATATCTGAGCCATGAGCAGCTTATCGCCCTGGTTTTAGATATGCTTACAGGCGGATACGACGATCAGCTGCTTTTAAGCCTGGACACCACACGCGAGCGCCTGAGCGCATACGGCGGGTATATGGGGCTTGACTACATTTTAAGCACATTTATCCCCATGCTGCGTGAGCACGACGTGACGGAACAGGCAATCACCGCAATGACAGTTCATAACGCCGCACAGGCGCTATCGTTTCAATAATACGAAAAAGCAAGCAATGAGGCGGAGCATTCCCCGCCTCATGAATTTGGAGGAGGAGTATCATGCAACTTGTAAAAGCGACGCAGCCGACCATGTACTTTATCGGCGTCACGACGGGCAGCTCATCCATTATGAAGGTGTTTCCGGATTGGGCAGAAGCCTTGGGGATTGACGCGGTGATGAAGGGGATCGATATCCCCATCCATGCCGACCGCGAAGTATACCGCGAAGTGGTCAGTTTTATCAAAAACGATCCCCTCTCTTTGGGCGCGCTTGTTACAACCCACAAGATCGATATCTACAACGCCGCGCACGACCTGTTTGAATACCTTGATCCTTACGCAACGATGTTTGGCGAGATGAGCTCCATCTCAAAGGACGGAGACAAACTCTGCGGCCACGCGAAAGATCCGATCACCTGCGGCATGGCAATGGAAGAGTTCATTCCCGAAGCATACTGGAAGAACAACCCGAATGCCGACGTATTCATCATGGGCGCAGGCGGAAGCTGCATTTCCATGTGCTCCTACTTCATGCGCAAGGATTTTGCGGGCAACCGTCCACGCCGCATCGTCGTCGCCAACCGCAGCCAGCCGCGCCTGACGGAGCTTGAAGAGATCAACAAAAAGCTCAATGACGGTACCGTACAATGCGAGTACTTCCTCACACCCGAACCCACGCAGAACGACGCCGTGCTGGCTTCCATCCCGGAAGGTTCCCTCATCATCAACGCGACCGGCCTTGGCAAGGACCGCCCCGGCTCTCCGCTGACGGACGCAGCCGTGTTCCCGAAGAACGCCATGGTATGGGAAATCAATTACCGCGGTGATTTACGGTTCCTGCACCAGGCGGAAGAACAGCAGCAGAAGCAGTCCCTCAAGGTAGAGGACGGCTGGATGTACTTTGTTTACGGCTGGACCCAAGTCATCGCCGAGGTGTTCCACAAACCCATACTGGGCAAGCTGCTGCGTGAAATGGACGCAATTGCCGCCAAACACAACAACCGTTAAGGAGGAACAAACAAATGGCAGATTTTAATCCGAGCACAATTCCGTTTGACCACGAGAAGGGCTTTACGGTGGATTTTGACCTGAAGACCGGCATGTCCTCCATGATGGAAACCGGCAAGCGCCGTTTAAGCTACATGAAAGGCATGTTCTGCGACGAAGCGGCGTTTGCAAAAAAGTTGGAAACCGAAGGCGATACGCTCGTTTACGAATTCCACTCCGCCACAATGCCGGAAACCGCAGGTGACCTCGCCTATGGCTGCAGCATCGTCTATCCCGGCAAAGTGGGCGACGAATACTACATGACCAAGGGCCACTTCCACACCATACTTGAAACCGCGGAAATCTACTACTGCCTGAGTGGGCACGGCTACATGCTGCTCGAAAATCCGGAAGGCGACTGGCGTTCTTTAGAACTGACGCCGGGCAAAGCCGTCTATGTGCCCAAGCGTTACGCGCACCGCAGCATCAACGTGAGCGCTAGCGAACCCCTCGTGACCTATTTCATTTTTAGAGCTGACGCGGGCCATGACTATGGCACCATTGAGACAAAGGGCTACCGCAAACTGATGGTAGAACGCGACGGACAGCCCGCCATCATCGACAATCCGAAATGGAAGTAACGGTATGAAAATACTTGTAACGCCGACCTCCTTTAAAAAAGCCGATAATGCCGCGGCGCGGGCGTTGCTCGAATCATATGCGGATGAGATCGTGTATAACGAGTCGGGCATTCCCCTACAGGGGGACGCGCTCCTTGCGCTGTTGCAGGGCGTGGACGGCTACATTGCCGGGCTTGACTACATCACGGAAGCTGTGGTGGAAAAAATGCCCGAAAGCGTCAAATGCATCTCCCGCTATGGCATTGGGTATGACCGCGTCGATCTTGCGTCCTGCACCAAGAAAGGCATCAAGGTGACCAATACCCCCGGCGCAAACGCCACGGCTGTGTGTGAGCTTGCCTTTGGGCTGATGCTGTGCGCAGCACGTGATATTCCCCGCCTCCACCGCGCTGTGGAAGCAGGAGATTGGCCGCGCAGCACAGGCTGCGAGCTTGCGGGAAAGACACTGGGCATTGTAGGCATGGGCGCTATAGGCAAAAAGCTTGCGCTGCGCGCGTTGGCCTTTGAAATGCAGGTTGCGGCGTATGACCCGTATTTTGATGAGGCCTTTGCTTCTGCGCATGGCATAAAGAGAATGGAGCTTGACGAACTTCTTACAAGCTCTGACGTCGTATCTCTCCATGTGCCGCTTTCGGATGCAACGCGGCACATGATAAACGAAGAGCGCATTGCCTCCATGAAAAAGGGCGCCATGATCATCAATACTGCGCGCGGCGGCTTGCTGGATGAAGCGGCCTGCGCCAAAGCGCTTTCGGCGGGAAAACTTGGCGGGCTGGGACTTGATGCCTTTGAACAGGAGCCGCTGTTAGACTCCCCACTAAAGGGACTTCCCAACGTCATATTCACGCCGCATACCGGCGCGCATACCTCCGAGGCCGTCTCCAACATGGGCATGATGGCCGTACAAAATCTGATCGATGTGCTTTCCGGCAAAGATTGCCGCTACGTTCTGAATAAAGATTGAGGTGCCATATGGAAAAGAGCGAAGTATTAAAACGCTTGACGGACTGCGGCGTAGTCGCAGTGGTACGTGCGGAAAACGCGGAGCAGGCAGAAAAGATTGTGGACGCTTGCATCCGTGCCGGTATTGTTGGCATTGAAATTACATTTACGGTGCCCGGCGCTGCGGATATCATCAAAAAGCTTGCTTCTACCTACAAACCGGAAGAGATCCTTATCGGCGCGGGAACGGTGCTTGACCCGGAAACCGCGCGTACGGCAATTTTAGCGGGCGCACAGTTCGTTGTAAGCCCCTGCCTGAATGCAGAGACGGTAAAGCTTTGCCTCAGGTACCAGGTTGCCTGCATGGCGGGCGCCATGACGATCAAAGAGGCTGTGGAGTGCATGGAAGCCGGTACCGATATCATTAAGATATTCCCCGGCAACCTGTTTGGGCCCAAGATCATTTCCGCCATCAAAGGGCCGCTTCCCCAGGCGCGTATGATGCCCACCGGCGGCGTTTCCGCCGAGAACGCGGGCGAATGGATCAAGGCAGGCGCTGTCGCCGTAGGCGCAGGCGGGGACCTGACAAAAGGAGCAAAAACGGGCGATTATGACTCGATCGTAGAGATTGGCCGCCGCATGGTGGAAGAAGTCAAAAAAGCACGCGTACGGTAGTAAGATACC
>JAEXTB010000155.1 GCA_023453725.1 Bacillota bacterium
TTTCGGCATGGGCTGCGGCAGCGGCAGTACTTCCACCGCGCTAATGATGAGCCGGAAGCGCTCACCCAGATCCACCAAAGACGCCGCAACGCCGCGGCCGGGCTTGGCGGTAAACACCAGGCGTGCCGGATCCTCACGCTGGCCCATCGTCAGCGGGTTGACACGGATTGTGGGCTGCTCCCGAGCGATGCTCGGGCAGATTTCAAGCATGTGCGCCTGCAGGATGCCTTCCTCCCCGGGAACGAGATGGTAGGTATAATCCTCCATGAACGAAGCGCCTTTTTTATTTTGCTTATGTTCCGTCATCTGCTTGAAGAGCCGCACCAGCGCCGCCGTTTTCCAATCGCCTTCTGCGCCAAAGCCATAGCCCTTTTGCATCAGGCGTTGTATGGCAAGGCCGGGAAGCTGCTGTAATCCGCCGAGCATTTCAAAATTGGTAACGATGGCATGGTAGTTCTTTTCCTGCAGGAACCGTTCAAACCCAAGCTCGATCTGCGCCTGCACGGCGACATGCGCCCGGAACTCTTCCTCAGCACGGTTTTCCATAAATACGCCGTAGGAAGCGTAATACTCTTCCAAGAGTGCATTCACTTCACTCTGCGGCACGGCGGACACATACTCCGCAATATCGGTGATGTTATAGGCGTCCACCGCCCAGCCGAATTTCAGCTGCGCTTCAACCTTATCGCCCTCGGTCACGGCGACGTTTCGCATATTGTCCCCAACGCGCACCGCCCGCAAGTTTCTGCTTTCGATGAGGCCGATTGCCGTCACCATCCAATCTGCAATGCGGCAAAGCACCGCCTCATTGCGCCAATGGCCCACGACCACCTTGCGCTCAATCCCCATCCGGGTGACCATATGCCCATACTCGCGGTCCCCGTGCGCGGATTGGTTGGTGTTCATAAAGTCCATATCGATACTTTCGTACGGAATGGCCTCATTGAATTGCGTATGCAGATGCAACAGCGGCTTTCTTAACAGCTGCAGGCCGGCAATCCAGCTTTTGGCGGGTGAGAACGTATGCATCCATGTGATGACGCCCGCGCAGTGTGGGTCGCGGTTGGCATCCTCAAACACTTTACTGATTCCCGTGCTGTCCAGCAGTGTAGGCAGGCAGACAACCTCAAATGGAAGCATGTTCGAAGCGTTAAGCCCGGCGGCAATCGCGCGGGAGTGCTCCGCCACCTCAACAAGCGTCGCTTCTCCGTAAAGTGACTGCGAGCCGGTACAAAACCAAAACTGGTAAGCCGTGTGTTCCTGCATAGTATCCTCCTTTTACTTTTGCCTTTCTTTTCTCTTTGCCAGCAGGCTCTGCAGCACAATGAAAAATGCCAGCAGTGCCGCAATGATAATTTTTGACCACCAGGAAGAAATATTCCCCTGGAAGGATACAAATGTTTCAGTAATCAAAACATCCGGCCGCTCACGCTCAATGAGCGGGTACGCAAGCTCCCCGTCCGCAGCTTCCCCGCAGAAATGAAAGCCGCAGCCCTGCCAATCGATTGATGGTTTGATGCCTTCACGGACGACAGTTCATCTTCCGCAAAAACCGCTTAAGCATAGAGCACTCCATTTTTGAGGCGCTGCAGTGCGCTGCAAGGAACGGAAGAAAACGGGATTCGGTGTGAAATCAAGACAGGTTGTTACTAAGATTATACTGCGTTTACATTAACGATACAACTGCCTATTTCGGGCGTTTTTTTGCGCTTAGAAATACAACGAAAAAGCGGGCGAAAACCGCCCGCTCAAGTAGATCCTTTATCCAGAAAACCCGGCCTTAGATAAACAGATTGACATTTGATTCTTCCGCGTCCCCCAGGTATGCTGCAACACCGCCGAGCTCCACGCCGTCAATAAGCTCTTCTTTCTTAATGCCCATGACGTCCATGGACATGGTGCAGGCCACAAGCTTGACGCCATTGCGCATGGCTTTTTTCATAAGTTCTTCAAGCGAGTCAACGTTCTTATCCTTCATGACGGCTTTCATCATGCCAGTGCCCATGCCTGCCATATTGAGTTTTGACAGCTTCAGCTTGCCTGTGCCGCGCGGCATCATACCGCCGAACATGGACTCAATGATAGATTTTTTCACATTCTGCTTTTGCGGTTTTCTAAGGACATTAAGCCCCCAGAACGTAAAGAACATCGTAACGGGCCTGCCCATTGCCGCAGCGCCGTTCGCAATAATGAAGGATGCAATTACACGGTCAAGTTCTCCGCTGAATACGATGAGCGTCTTGCCCTGCGGCACTTCCGCCGCACCCTTTTGTTCCACCGCCTTCTTTTCTCCTTTCTGGATATAGGCGACATAGTCGCTGCCCTTTTGTTCGCCTTTTACATAGGTATTGCCGGTTCTTCTGCACCAGGCAGCGACATCCTGCAAAAAGCCGGGGTCGCTCGCGTATACTTCGATAATCTGGCCATCCTGGATATCCTTGATGGTCTCAAACACCTTCAGGATTGGCCCGGGGCACTGCATGCCGCTGCAATCGACGCGCATGGAGGTCACAATGTTGCGCTCAGGCATAGCTGGCGCATCGGTTGCCCCCTGTATCATTTCATCAGGCTGCTTTTTTGTGACGTCCGAAGCTCCAGCCTGATAATGCGTAGCCCGGTAGAAGCTTGTGCCGCCGGGATACACCTTGACGTTCGAAAACCCGTTCTGCTGCAGGATGCGTGCCGCGTTATAGGCGCGCACACCGATGGCGCAGAATACAATGATTTCTTTTTCCTTATCGAGTTCAGATAACCTTGTCCGTACATCCGCAAGCGGCATTGGATAAGCGCCGGGCACCATGTACGCAAGGCGCTCCGCATCGTCCCGTACGTCAATCACAACGCGGCTTGCATCCTTGTGATCAAGCGCATCCCACCGGGCAAACGCAACATTTTCGGAGAGAACGTTCCCAGCCACAAAGCCCAGCATGTTGACGGCATCCTTTGCAGAACCATACGGGGGCGCATAGGCAAGCTCCAGCGTTTTTAAATCCTGTACGCCTCCGCCCAACCGGATGACGGTCGCGATCACATCGATGCGTTTATCGACACCCTCTTTCCCCACAATCTGCGCGCCGAATAGTTTTTTGCCGTCCATGGAAAAGAGAAGTTTGAGGGTCATCAGGCTTGCGCCCGGATAATAGCCCGCATGGGAATTTTGCAGTATGGTGACGCTTTCGTAATCCCTGCCGCGTGCCATTCCCCGCTTTATCAGAAGTTTTTCCGAAGCGCCCGTCGACGCTGCCGTGAGATCAAACACCTTCACGACCGATGTTCCCTGTGTCCCCTCGTAGCGCTCGTTCCCGCCCGCGATGTTGTCCGCCGCGATGCGTCCCTGCTTGTTGGCCGGGCCCGCAAGCGGGATCATGGTGCGGGAACCGTCAATATAATCCGTAATCTCCGTCACGTCCCCCACCGCGTAGATGGAAGGATCGGACGTGCGCAAAAACTCATCCACGACGATACCGCCGCGCGCATTGACCGCAAGGCCCGCCGCCTTTGCAAGTTCCCCATTGGGCCGCACGCCGATGGCGAGTATAGCAAGTTCCGCCGTAATGCTTTTGCCGCTGTTCAAGCGAACGGTTACCCCCGTTTGTGTTTCTTCAAATGCCGCTACGCCATCCCCCAGGCACACGGATACGCCCCGCTCGCTTAAATGTCCTTCAAGCAGCTTTGCCATCTCATAATCAAAAGGCGGCATGACCTGGTCAAGCAGTTCCACCACAGTCACATGCGCGCCGGTCAGATGCAGGTTTTCCGCCATTTCCAGCCCGATAAAGCCAGCGCCGATGACGACTGCGCTTTTGACCTCGTGTTCCGCCAGAAACTGTTTGATATGATCCGTATCCGGTACCGTCCACAGCGTCATTACCCTAGGGGAATTGATGCCGGGAATGGGCGGCTTCACTGGGGAGGAGCCTGTTGAAAGGATAAGCGTATCAAAGCTTTCCTGATAGGTTTCACCGGTAAGCTTATTTTCAACGCTTACAAACTTGTTTTCCCGGTCAATGGATACGACCTCCTGCTGTGTGCGTACTTCCATGTTGAATTTTTTCATCATGGCCTGAGGCTGCTGCAACAGCAACGCGTTGCGTGAACGGATGACGTCCCCTACATGGTAGGGCAGGCCGCAGTTCGCGTAAGAAATGTACTCCCCGCGTTCAAACAGAATAATCTCCGCCGTTTCATCCAGGCGCCTTAAACGCGCCGCCGCCGTCGCACCGCCCGCAACGCCGCCGACGATCAGAACTTTTTTGCCCATATCGTTGCCTCCTTTATTGGTTATGGAAGGGGTTCTTCCTGACTGTTTGTTTGGCGTATGCGCCAAGCTGTTATATATGTAAGAACAGCATACTTTGTTAAAAACGAAACGACCGTGACTTTGTCACCAAACAGACAAAAAACCGGATGCATGATTTTGTCACCGAGAAACCGGAAAAGCTACTCTATACTAAACTACACTTGTAGGAGGAACCCCATGTCAAAAGCACTCATCATAGGAAACGGCCCCGCAGGCATTTCCGCAGCGCTCTATACCGCACGCGCAGGGATTGAAACCACCGTCATCGCCAGGGACTCAGGCGCTCTGGGGAAAGCGGAGAAAATTGAAAATTACTATGGGTTTATAGAGCCGATTGCCGGAACAGAACTTTTAGAGCGCGGAAAGGCACAGGCAAAACGTCTGGGCGTGACGCTGCTCGAGGAAGAGGTGGTTGGGCTTTCCTATCTCAATAAGCTGAATGTCACCACCAATAACGCCGCTTATGAAGCGGACGCCGTTATTCTTGCTACAGGTTCCCCCCGGCGCGCGCCCAAAATCAACGGCCTTACGGAATTTGAGGGCGCCGGTGTCAGCTATTGCGCCATCTGCGACGCGTTCTTTTACAAGGGCAAGGATGTCGCAGTGCTGGGCTGCTGTGAATATGCGGCGCATGAAGCCCTGGCGCTTCTCCCGCTTGCAAGCTCGGTGACACTTTTGACCAACGGTGAAGCGCCCATGGAAGGGCTTCCGGAAGGGCTAAAGCAAGTCATCACCACCAAAATTACCGCGCTCACAGGCGACGGCAGGCTTGAGGGCGTCACGTTGGAGGACGGGACTTCCCTCGCTATCTCAGGCATGTTTGTAGCGCAGGGCGTTGCGGGCAGCGCAGATCTGGCGCGAAAAATCGGCGCGGAAACGGTAGGCAACCGCATCGTGGTGGATGAAAAAATGGCCACCAATATTCCGGGGCTGTTTGCCGCGGGGGACTGCACCGGCGGCATGCTCCAAATTGCCAAAGCGGTGGCCGAGGGCGCAGAGGCGGGTTATAACGCAGTCAAGTATATCAGGACATCTCACTAGCAGGCACAGTTCCTAAGGCAGCAATTCACCCCGCTCATAAGCCTGTTTGCGTAGAAAGCCCGGACAATCAGGAGGAAAATATGAGCTATTTAGCGGGCAAGATATGCTGCAAGAAAACAAAGAACTTGTGGTACTCAAACACCGTTGTCCCGCGGCAAATACGTCCGGTTCTGCCGGAAAGCAGGCGTTTGTCCTGCAATGGCCTTTTGGGACAGCCTCCGCTGAAAAAATTCCCAATTCGGTCTGGCTCCCATTCGACCTTTTTTACTATACAAACTGGACAAACCGTCGTATGATTAGGGGTGTCATATCTCTTACTTCAGGAGGATGGGTTTTGTCCAAGCTGCATTTCATATTCAATCCTGTTGCCGGAAGCGGCGCTTCGTCGCAGGCGTTTGCACAAATGGAGGAGCTGCTCAAAGCAAGGAAGATCGACTATTCCTTTTCCCGTTCCGAATATGCGGGCCATGCCCAGGTGCTTACAAAGCAGGCGCTCACAGAGGGCCATGAGTGTATTGTCGCCGTAGGCGGAGACGGCACCGTACGAGAGGTCGCCATGGAAATGGTGGGCAGCAACATTCCGATGGGCATGTTCCCATGCGGCACCGGCAACGATATCGTGCGCGCACTTCATATTCCACGTGAGCCCGAAGCGGTATTGGACATATTGTTAAACGCCAATCCCAGGCTGATGGACGCGGCAGAGGCCAACGGTAAGTTGTTTTTCAATATAGGCGGTTTTGGTTTTGACGTGGATGCACTCATCAATACCGAACGGTATAAAAAGTATCTCAAAGGCATGGCGGCCTATATGGCAGGCCTGTTCCATACCCTCTCCAAGCTTCGCTTGATCCCGGTGCGTGTCACCACGCCGGAAAAAACATTTACCTGTAACGCCCTGCTTGTAACCGCCTGCAATGGTACGCACTTTGGCGGCGGCATGAACGCTGCGCCACTTGCCGATCCGACAGATGGCCTTTTGGATATCTGCATTGCGACTGACGTCAACAAGCTCACCGTATTGTCTCTGCTCGCAAAATTTGTAAAAGGCAAGCATGTGGGCCTCCCCGTCATCCATTACTTTAAAGCAACTGAAATTACGGTGGACGCAGGCCTTGCCCTTCCGGTTCAGGTGGATGGTGAAGTCGTGGAGCAAACACCCGTCACGTTCCGTATTCGCCCCGGCGCGCTGTTGGTCAAATCCGGGCTATAGCAAAGTCCGGCCCTATATTTGGT
>JAEXTB010000178.1 GCA_023453725.1 Bacillota bacterium
CTCCCAGGCCTTGCGCCTGTCTTCCATTTCGCGCTTGAGCTTTTGCTCCTCGTCGCGCACCTGCGCGGCACGCTCATAGTTCTGGTTGTTAACAGCCTCTTCCTTTTCCTTGCGGATCGCCTCAATCCTTGTTTCAATCTCCTTTAAGTCCGGAGGGGAAACATAGGCCTGCAGGCGCACCTTGGAAGCAGCCTCGTCCATGAGGTCGATCGCCTTATCCGGCAGGTACCGGTCAGCAATGTAGCGGCTAGAAAGCTCCACGGCGGCATTCACGGCTTCATCCGTAATGCGCGCCTTGTGGTGCGCCTCATACCTGTCCCTGAGGCCAAAGAGTATCTGCTTTGCCTCTTCCTGGGACGGTTCCCCGACGGTAACGGGCTGGAAGCGCCGCTCAAACGCAGCGTCCTTTTCAATATGCTTGCGGTACTCATCGAGCGTCGTAGCGCCTACCACCTGGATTTCTCCGCGGGCCAATGCAGGCTTTAATATGTTGGAAGCATCAACCGAGCCTTCCGATGCGCCCGCGCCCACTACGGTATGCAGCTCGTCAATGAACAATATCGTGCTGCCGCTGCTCTTCAATTCGTCTATCGCGGCCTTGATGCGCTCCTCAAACTCGCCGCGGTACTTGGTGCCCGCGAGCATGCCGCCCAAATCGAGTGTGACCACGCGCTTATCCTTTAGAATTTCAGGAATATCACCTGAAACAATACGCTGCGCCAACCCTTCGATGATTGCAGATTTGCCCACGCCTGGATCGCCGATGAGTACAGGGTTGTTCTTGGTGCGGCGGCTTAATATCTGGATGATGCGGGCAATTTCATCCGAACGGCCAATGACCGGGTCAAGCTCGCCATCGCGCGCCATACGGGTAAGATCCTTGCCAAATTTATCAAGCGTGGGCGTTTCCTTGCTGCCCGTGCCGCGCCCGCCGCCGGGCTTCCCAGTACCTTCGGCCGCTCTGTCCTCAAGCATAGCCTTCCGAAGCTCTCCCAAATCTACGCCCAAATCCTGCAGGATGCGCGCCGCAACGCCTTCGCGTTCCCGGATCAGCGCAAGCAGCAGATGTTCCGTGCCAATGTAGTTGTTGTTGAGCGTCTTTGCCTCATAAAGGCTCAGCTCAATCACTTTTTTCGTACGTGCCGTGTAGCCGAAGCTGTCTGTAAACTGGTAGTCTCCGCGGCCTACCAGGCGTTCGGTTTGCTTCAAAATATCGCTGTGCTCCACGCCAGCCATAGCAAGCGCACGGCTCGCCGGATTGTCCTCTTGGGTAAGGCCCAAAAGGATATGCTCCGTCCCAACGTAATTGTGGCCAAGTTCCCTTGCGCTTTCCTGCGCGATTGCAAGCGCCCGGCGTGCGCCCTCCGTAAAACGATCAAATGCGTTCATATCTTTCACCTCTTTTATTATGCTATGTGTTTTATCGCTTCGCGCACAACGGTGGCGCGCGCTTCGTCTCTTTGCTGTTCGGTAAGTTCTCCGCCGGTGCGCTGCTCCAGAGATGCGCTTTGCACATCGGTCAGAAGTTTGTTGAGTGTTACCTGCGCGTCTTCCGGTAGTATGCCCATGCCGCAGCCAAGCTTGAGATTGGAGAGATTCTCCATGGCTTCCTTAGTGGAAAGCTTGCGCGCATAGCGCAGGATGCCGCAGGAGCGGTATACAATGTCCTCCACCTCGAGGCGGTTGTTGCGGTAAAGCGCTTCGCGCACGCCGCGTTCATGGTCGATGACCCGGGTAATGGTGGCAATCAGGTTGCTCACAATATCTTCTTCCAATACGCCAAGCGTCATCTGGTTGCTGATCTGGTAAATGTGCCCCGGCGTGCTGCTGCCTTCCCCATAAATGCCGCGCACGGCGTACCCCAACTTGCTGATGTTGGAAAGCAGCGCCTCTGTCTGGCCTGTTAAGGAAAGCGCCGGCAGATGCATCATGACCGATGCGCGCATGCCGGAACCAACGTTGGTGGGACAAGCGGTCAAATACCCAAGCTCTTCATCAAACGCGTAAGGCAGTTTTTCACAAAGCATATTGTCAATGGACATGGAGAGCGTATCCGCCTGCTCAAGCTGCATGCCGGGAAGCATGGCTTGGATGCGAAGATGGTCTTCCTCGCCAACCAGTATGGAAACCGTCTCATCCTTGCTGATGAGCGCAGCACCCTGCGCGCTCTGCGCAAGATCCGGACTGATCAAATGCCGCTCTACCAGAAGCCGTCTTTCGCGTATGGGAAGCTCCGGTATGGACATCAGCAGAAAATCGTGCTTGGCGTTAATGGCGTCGTTCACGCGTTCAACCAGTTTCTGTATCTCTGCAGCCGTCATGTTTTGCGGAAACGAAATGCCGTCAAGGTTTCTCGCCAGCCGCACACGGGAGGAGAGTACAATATCCTTTACATCCTTCATGTCGTTTCGCCCCCTTCCAATACGCGCAGGCGGTCTCTTAATTCCGCGGCGCGTTCATAGCGTTCCTCCGTAACGGCAATTTTCAGTTCGTCGCGCAGGCGCGCGCATTCGGATTTCGGGCCGCAAGGAGGCAAAGCCTCCGATCCCTCCTGCTGCTTTTCCCGCTGC
This sequence comes from Bacillota bacterium, assembly GCA_023453725.1. Classification (GTDB taxonomy): domain Bacteria; phylum Bacillota; class Clostridia; order Christensenellales; family CAG-138; genus JAEYLA01. The sequence continues at coordinate 2,571 of JAEXTB010000178.1, forward strand.
AGAAACTGCGGTTTGCGCCCCACATGCCTTACCCTGCCGCCTTGCGCACGCTTGATCACAGGCGTAAGCGCGCTCTCGAATGTTTTATAACATTCAGGGCATCCGAGAAGCCCGGTCTTTTGGAACTGTGCAAAACTGTTCCCACAGACACAGGTGGGCACTTCTACCTGCGGCTGGGCCATCTGCATACCCGAGAGCAGGTCCATAATCGAAGGCAGGGAGAATTGCGCGCTCTTCGCGCACTCCGGGCAGAGATAATGCTCCTGCTTCACACCGTTTATAATGGTGACCGTATGTACGCCGGCCTGGTTTACTTTACAATTATCACATAACATTATGATGCACCCCTTTCACCCTGTTGCAAAAGCGAAGTCAACATTCCCCGCACAATGCGCGCACGCGTGCTGTCCTCCAATTCCTGTGTGGGCAGGCTGCACGCGTCCGCGGCGGCGATCATCAGTTTCGCTTCCCGCTCGCACAGCGCCTCCGCTTCCACCAGGCGGACAGCCAGCGCATGCGCTTCATGCCTGCTTAACGTCTCCCCGATGCCGACGCGATCGCCGCCGCCAACGACGCCGCGACGATCCTGCTCGACG
>JAEXTB010000197.1 GCA_023453725.1 Bacillota bacterium
ATATAGATGCCTCATATATCAGTTGGTGACGTATGCTTTGTAATTCCTTTCAGTTTTCGATTGAGCTTTCTGTATATTTCTTGCATCCAAGGCTCGTTGGATGCTGCAACAGCTTCCTCAATTTCCATCCATTTTACCCCGCTATTTTCATCGGGCTTTGTAATAAGCGTTTCATCCTCAAGCGCTTTCAATAAAAATGTAATGTTCAAATGCAAATGAGATGATATGTATTTCCCGTTTTTTATATGTCCGTCTACCGTTATGATTTCCAGCGAGAAAATATGATCTGTCACTGGAACAACCTTTGTAATGCCCGTTTCCTCTTGAACCTCACGTATTGCAACGGAGAGTAGATTCTCCTCTCCATCTGCATGACCGCCTGTCCAAGACCATGATTTATAAATATTATGGTATATCATTAATAGTTTGTTTTCGCTGGGGTTTATCACCCAAGCGGAAGCAGTAAAGTGGGCAATCTCATTGCTTCTTGTTAAAACATCATGATTACAGTCTATATATTCTAACATAATTCTTTTGTCGTTTTCTTCCTGCTCATTATAAGGTATATAATCTTGTATCTGTTTCTTCAAAATCATTCGTATTTCTCCTGTGCAGAACTATTTTAATCATTTATAAATCAGGCATACGTGGCAAATAGGCGAATAAGCCGAGAAGCCACTTGCTTAGTGTTTCCGGGTGCCCCAACGGAACAATTACTGTTCAATGAAAAAGTACATACTTAGAGTATCACATAATGGTGGGGAAAATATATTGGCGTAAGATTGTTTTCTTCTTTGGAACAATATTTTCTCGGATTTATGGTTTGAATAGATGAGATGAGTGCCTGACCTGTAAAATATAAAACGCTCAACCCATATAATAAAAGGTCTGAGCATAGAAAAAGGCGGAGATATTTGGAGTGTTCCTAATCATCGCCGTTCTTTTGGCGGAAGAGGTGGGATTCGATTTCGGGTATCGGTGGGCTGAGCTTCCCTCCGTGCTGCGCTCGTCACGCCTGGCACGAAATCCCGGCCGCTAAAATCGCTCCACTGGAGCGATTTTGCCGCTTTGCGGCCGCGGCTTCGAATCCCGCCGATTATTGCGCCAATACAAAAGGCACCCTGTAGGGTGCCTTTTGTATTGGCGGAAGAGGTGGGATTCGAACCCACGTGCCCTTGCGGACAACCGCATTTCGAGTGCGGCTCGTTGCGACCACTTCGATACTCTTCCAACTGATTGTAAAACGCCTGAACCGGCACAAAAAGCCAACCTGCAGGCGCTTAGAAAGCATACCACAAGCATGCAAAAAATGCAATATGCCGTGGCATCTGCCCGATAGGGAAAGCGGAAAGACTACCCGGCTTCTTCAATTCCCAAGCGCCTCTTTTGGGAGGCATTGAATTGTGAAATTGGCGGGAGATGCGTATGCCCAGCCGGTGCGAGTTGATCCGGATTTAATATATATCCTACACAACTGTGTGGAAAAGCTCAGATATAGTCGAAATAGTACGATATATAAGGTAAGGAAGAGGCTGACAACAGAGCGTTTGCATCAGGCAGCTACTTTCAATATTGTTTTGCAGCTATTGCAAAAAGGAGCGGTGGCATGAAGGGATTTACCATTGCCAATAAACTCAGGCTGACTTTTGTAGGCGTATTTGTTCTCTTTCTGGGCGCACTGGCGGTTGCCGTACTGGGCATCGTTTTTACGCGCAATACATTCCAAACGTTTTATAGTCATTCCTATCTTGTCCACACAAAGGCGATAGAGGCGCGCCAGCAGATTCAGCGCCTGGAGAAGCATGTGATCCTCCTGACCAATGCGAAAAGCCAAGAAGAGGTCGATGAGTATTTGGGCAAGGTAGAGGATGCCTCAAACCAGATCGATTTGGCGCTTGAAACCATCGGGGCGAATATCGATGATCAAACGGGCAAGGAGATTTTGCAGCGCTACCATGATATCCAGGATGAACAGAAGACTGTGCTGGATGAGATCCTCGCGCTGGTAGAAAGCAAACAATACCTGCGCGCAGCCACGATGTATAATACCCAGTACGGTCTTGCGATGGATGAAGCGCGGGGAAGCCTGGAGGAAATCGGCGCGCTGGTGGAAGAGCAGGCAAAGAACGATTTTACAAACGGCATGGCTTCCTCACAGAACAACCTGCTTTTGTCCCTGGGTATTGCGCTGCTCGCTGCGGTGGGCGCTGTCATTATGGCGGCTTTCATTATCAAGAGCATTACAAAGCCCGCAAAAGCGCTTGAAGCTGCCGCCGCACGTATGGCGGAGGGCGATCTTGCAATCAACATCGATGTAAAGAGCAACGATGAGCTTGGCTCCGTTGCAAAGAGCCTCAACCGCTCGGTGAGCGTGCTGCGCGGATACGTAGAGAATATTTCTTATCTGCTTGGCCGCATGGCGGAAGGCGATCTGACCCAGGATGTGAATCTTGATTATATGGGGGATTTCGCACCCATCAAGCAGTCCATGCTGCATATTTCAACCTCTCTCAATGAGGCGCTGTTCCGCATCCATCTCGCGTCTGAGCAGGTCTCGGCGGGGGCTGAACAGATCGCGAGCAGTTCACAGGCGCTTTCCCAGGGGGCCACAGAACAGGCAAGCTCCATTGAGGAGATGTCGGCTACCATCAATGAGATCTCTGTCCAGATCAGGGGCAACGCCGAACATGCGCAGGATGCAAACCGTTTCGTGGATGACACCATAGCGGGCATTGAAAACGGCAACCGGCAAATGGGGCAGCTGGTGTACGCCATGGAGGAAATCGCAAAGACGTCCGGGCAGATTGGGAAAATCATCAAAACAATCGATGATATCGCATTCCAAACCAATATTCTGGCGCTCAATGCTGCTGTGGAGGCCGCGCGTGCCGGCAATGCGGGCAAGGGGTTTGCTGTTGTGGCCGAAGAAGTAAGAAACCTTGCGGGCAAGAGCGCACAGGCCGCAAAGGATACTACGGCGCTCATTGAAAACGCAATTGTGGCCATCCAGAACGGCTCGCAGATGGTGGGGACGACAGAGCGGGCGCTCAAGCAGATTGTAGAGAAATCGGCAGGGATCTCAAGCCTTGTAGGGAACATTTCAAAAGCATCTTCCGATCAGGCGACGGCTGTGGTGCAGACGACGCAGGGCATTGAACAGATCTCCAGCGTTGTGCAGAACAATTCCGCCACCGCGGAAGAAAGTGCGGCTGCAAGCCAGGAACTTTCTTCGCAGGCGCAGATTTTAAAGCAGCTGATCGGAAAATTCCAAATCAAAGACCAGCAGACCGGTGTCAACGCCCAGGGCTTGGGCCGGGATGCATCTGCATTTGGCCGCAGGATATCGCCGAAGGCTGACAAGTATTAACCGCCTCCTCCCACGCGGATAAGGCTTTGGAAGGACGGCACTCTAAGAACCGGCAGGGTTTGCACCGGAGGATTGTTTATATCATGCCCATCACGTACCGTACCGATATCTCCCGCAGTATGCGTGGGAGTTGGGTGTGCATCAGCCAAGAGAGGGACTCCCATGGAATATGAAGCCTTCCAAGAGTCGTTCATTGGGTTTGCCTATCATCGGATTGTCCTGGATCAGCAAGGGCAGCCCTGCGATTATGTCTTTTTGGAAGCGAACCATGCCTTTGGGAGCATTACCGGCCTTGCGCCGCAGCAGATCATTGGGCGCCGCGTAACGGAGATTTTGCCGAACATCCTCAAGGAAGAGCTCGATTTTATTGAGGTTTACGGCAAGGTTGCGCTCGGCGGCGGCAAAGTTGAGTTTGAACAGTATGTAAAAGCTCTGGACAAGCACTTTAAGATTGCTGCGTTTTCCCCAAAGCCGCTGCATTTCTGGGCAAATGTGCTCGATATCACACGGGAACGCAAACAGCTTGAGGAATACTCCAGGCTAATGAGGTCATTGGCGGAAAATGAAAGCCAGTTTCAGGCTATCATCGATTACCTGCCCATACCCCTTACCATAGAGGATTTGAAGGGGCAGCTCCTTTACATCAACGCCAAAGGTCTTAAGCTGTTTGATGTTAAGGAATCTGTGCTTGGGCAGTTACACGTCCTGCAGCAGCTTAGCGCTGATTTTGACGCCGCGGCAATGCTGCATGAAGTATTAAGCGGCATCGTCATGGAACACGAGGCTTTCTTTATCACAGCCTCCGGCCGCAAAATCTGGGCCATCAGTCAGGGGCGGCTCATTCAATATCAGGGTGAAGTTTGTATGCTCTGTATGCACCACGATATTACGGAGCGCAAGCAGATGGAACTTGCCCTGAAAAACAGTGAGACAGCCTACCGACTGCTGTTTGACAATGCTGCGGAGGCGATCGCCATCATCCGGGATGGCCAGGTAAAGCTCTGCAACCATATGGCCGAAATGCTCTCCGGTTATACCAAGGACG
>JAEXTB010000213.1 GCA_023453725.1 Bacillota bacterium
CCGGTGTATAGTCCGACTCATGCACGACGATATTGGTAAGTCTTCTTGCCCCCACCACAACGGGAACCGATACAAAGCCGCCCTTTGAAAACAATACGTCAGGCTTTAATTTTTTGATCAACCGCCGGGATTGCCCCACGCCACGGATCACGCGGAACACATCCGCTACGTTCTCTAAGCTAAAATACCGCCGGAGCTTCCCTGCGCTGATGCAGTGATAAGGAACGCCCTCCGCTTCCACCAGCCTCCGTTCAATGCCCGCCTTGGTGCCGATATAATGAATCACATACCCTTCCTCTTTGAGAACACGCATGAGCGCAAGGTTGGGCGTGACATGTCCGGCGGAGCCGCCTCCGGTAAATACTGCCGTATGCTGCATGGATGGGTCCTTTCCTGCGTTTACATTTAGTATATGCGTTTTTCGCGTTTGGGCGTGCGAAGGGATTCATCACGCCATGCACGGCTTGTCCGTTGCAAAAGAGAGTATACCACAAAACAGGGCGGCTGTGTTAGAATAGAACATCCAGCGCAATTGTATACTTTCTGCCGCCTTTCCGGCTTTTTGCCGCAGGCGGCAGTTTTGAAAGGATAATTAAAAAATGAACAACAGAAAAGGCCTGCTGATGGTGCTTGCGGGCTACGTGATCTGGGGCGTGCTGCCGCTTTACTGGCATATGCTTTCGGGCATCAACCCCATTGTCATTTTGTGCTGCCGCATCGTCATGTCCGCAATTTGTACAACGCTGCTGCTTTTTGCAACGCGGAGGCTGGGGGAGCTATGGGCTGTGATGCGCAACAAGCAGCTCATGAAGTTCTTAATTCCCGCGGCGCTTATCGTTACCGTCAATTGGGGCGTATATATCTGGGCCGTAAGCGCGGGCCATGTGACGGATTCAAGCCTTGGGTACTACATGAACCCGTTGGTGGTGTTCCTGTTCGGTACCCTCATATTCAAGGAGCGCTGCGGCAAGGTGGAGTTGTTTGCTTTGCTTCTTGCTGCGACAGGCGTGCTTTTGACCACACTGCAGTATGGCGCGTTTCCCTTCATTGCAATCACGCTTGCCGTCTCGTTTTCGCTTTATGGCATGTTCAAGAAGTTTGCGCATGTGGATGGTACCCTCAGTATTGCGGTGGAAACGATCATACTCTCTCCCGCCGCACTGCTGTTTCTCATCCTCGCCCCGCAGAGCCACGCAGCGTTCCAGGCTGCCACACCGTTGCAGTTTATCCTGCTTGTGCTTGCAGGCATTGTAACGGCCGCGCCGCTTATCATGTACACCCAGGGCGTCAACGGCCTGCCCTTTATTACAATGGGTTTTTTGCAATATATCTGCCCAACGCTGATGCTGATACTTGGCGTGCTCATCATGGGCGAACCGTTTACCACGGCGCAGGCCGTCAGTTTCGCGTTTATCTGGGCAGGGCTGATTCTCTTTAGCGTCGGTATGGTGCGCCGGGAAAAGAAGCAGGCGGCGGCGCTGAAAGCTGCGGCGGAATAGCAGATATTTAATTGAGGATAAGGATAGTGGGGCTCTGTCCCAAGCCCCGATTAAGACCGTAACGGCGCTAAGAACCCAAACGCTAAAGCGCCCCGTGCATTTCTGCACGGGGCGCTCTTTGTATGTTTGCCTTTATTTCTTTGGCGCAATCACGACACGGCGGTTGGGCTCTTCGCCTTCGCTGTGGGTGGTCACATACGGGTTATTCTGCAACGAAGCGTGGAGCACCCGGCGTTCATAAGGGTTCATGGGCTCCATGGCGATGGGGCGTCCGGTGGACTTTACCCTTGCGGCCTGCCTCCGGGCAAGGCGCACAAGCGTATCTTCCCGCTTGCTGCGGTAATCCTCGGTATCGAGCGTGACGCGCAGGTACTTTTCCTGCTTGCGGGTACGGTTGACCACAAGAGAGGTCAGGTACTGCATGGCGTCAAGCGTTTCTCCGCGGCGGCCGATTAACAAGCCCTTTGTACGGCTGTCGATGGAAAGGCGTACGCCGCCTTCCACTTCCGCAGCGCGCACATCCGCTTCCACACCCATATGCCCGAGCAGCCCGGATAAAAACTGCCCTGCGGGATGGTTTGCCGCGACTTCCGCGCTGTAAGCATATTCTTCAGCAGGCGGCTCTATTGTCTTGCGGGGTTCTTCCCTCCTGGGACGTACGACGCTGTGGCCTTCGCCCGGCCTCTGATCACGCCTGGGCTGCTCTGCGGCGGGCCTTTGTTCCCTGCGCTCGCCCTGCGGCCTTGCTTCACGCTGCTCGCGCGGGCGGTCCACTTTGGGCTGGCGTTCTTCCGCAAAGACGCGCGGCTTTTGAACGGGGGCATCGTCTTCCTGCCGACGTTCGGTCAGACGCACGCGGGCAAGCTTTGCGCCGATGCCAAACAGGCCTTTGCTTTCGTTCTGCAACGTCTCAATCACGACCTCATCGATGGAAAGGCCCAATTCCTGCAGGCCGTGGAATACAGCTTCATCAATAGAGCGGCCGGTGAATTCTCCGCTTCTCATGAATTTTCCTCCTCCGATTTCGATGCTGCGAGTTCCTTCGCAAACTTCCGGTTCAAAAGCAAGTTGGTGAATGTGGACACCACGTTGCTGATTGTCCAATAGATAGCGAACGCCGTATTGCTGGTCAGGCAGAAGAATACGGACATAGCAGGCATGAGGTAGAGCATCATCTTATTGGTGCTCTGCGCCTGGGTAGCCGCACTGGGCTGGCCGTTACTGTCCGTTGCTGCAGCGGGTTTGGGTTGGTTCTTCTGCATAATCCAGCTTGAGAGGAACGTGGTGCCGCCGGCAAGCAGGGGCCATATGAACCAGCCGTTATACACGGTCTTGTACTGCGCGACAAGCGGCGCAACCAAGTTATTATAAGTATCGATCGAAGCCTGCGGAATATTCTTCGGGTCCGCAACAATAAAGCCAAGCTGCTGGAACACCTTTAACGCCTCCGGATGTTCCTGGAAGAATATCAAATTCTGCAGGCTGGGGATGGCCAAAAACTCCTTGGCGCTCATCACAACTTCCTTCATACCGTTATCGGGCTGCCAGATATTGTGCACCCACAGGAAGTTAAAGTTTTGAAACAGTGTTGAATCGCCGGTTTCATGCAGCTGCAAAAGCACCTTTACCATCTGCTCGTAGCCCCAGAAGCGGAACGCAGCGATAAAGCAGAAGAACAACGGCATCATCATAAGCATGGGCAGGCAGCCGCCCCACATGCTCACGCCCCGTTCCTTCATCAGCTTGGACTGCGCCTGCTGAAGCTTCTGCGGATCGTTTGCGTATTTGCGTTTAAGTTTGTCGATGTCCGGCTGGACCATCTGCATCTTCATGCTGGATTTACGGGACTGGATATCACCAAATACCGTAAGGCCGCGGATGACGATGGTGCTGATCAGGATCGTCCAGAAGATGCTCTCTACGGTGATATTTTCATAGATCCACCGCATCGCCATTAAAATCCACGTAGTTAAAAAGAAATCTCCTTGCAAGTGAGTGTCCTCCTTCAAGCGAATCTTGTAGTGATCATGTTCCCCGGGTGTATCCAGTATTGGATGGCTGCATGCCCGATGGCGGCATGTCCCATATGGGGAAAGGTACCGGAAAGGAACGAGACAAAGCTGCCTATTTATGGGACGGGATCATATCCGCCCTTTGAAAACGGATTGCAACGGAGCAGCCGCCATAGGGCAAGCAGGCTTCCGCGCAACACGCCGTGTTTTTCGATCGCACCGTAGGCATACTCGGAGCAGGTCGGAAGGTATTTACAACGATTTTGCGGCAATGCGGGAGAAATATACTTTTTGTAACACCGGAGAAGGAACAGGAGTATCCGTTTCAAAGGATGTCCGCCCCCTTGCACTCTTCTGCTTGCGCCTGCGCCTTTGTCTGCTGGTACAACTCAGCCTTTTTGAGCATTTGCAGCACCGAATGCCTTATGCTCAAAAACGGCTCGTCCAATACGCCCGGCCTGGCGATGAATATCAGGTTGTGCCCGGGGAGGATTTCTTGAAGATAGGGGGAAAGCGCCTCGCGCAGACGCCGTTTAGCACGGTTGCGCTGCACGCTGTTGCCGACCTTTTTACTAACAGAAAAGCCCACGCGCACATGCGATGCCGCCTGCAAGGCACTGCTTTTTGTTTTTCTTGGCTTGCGGCGGTCGCGCACGTAAACAAGCGTAAACAAACGGCAGCCCACGGATTTTCCTACGCGGTACGTAAACAGAAAATCCCTGTTTTTTTTAAGCGAATACAAGCGTTTCAATTTGCGCGCCCTTCCGGCAAGACCTTACGATCGCCCTGTGTGAGCGGGCGGTACGGGTGACGCCAACGTGTTTAACGGAAAACAACCTAAGCCGGGCGTGACCCGGCTTTGTTCAAAAGCGGCATACGCCGCCAAGACGGCACAAATAAGAACAGGCGGACCGGACGCCCGCCTCCAAATCTGTGGCCCTGCGCCCCCGGCGCTTCAGCAGGCACGCCTGCACGTTACGCGCTTAAGCGCTTTCTGCCCTTCAAACGCCTGCGCTTCAATACATTGCGACCATCGGTGGTCTTCATGCGCTTACGGAAGCCGTGCACTTTGCTGCGCTGCCTCTTTTTGGGCTGGTACGTCATGAACATTGCTTTGCACCTCTTTTCTATGGATGGTAAACCGGGCGAGCTTACCAGATGTAGTATACTACCCGGCAAATACTCACAATATATGGAGCAAACGCCCCATTTATGGGCAGTTTCGCCCATTGCCTGTATAAGTATAGTGGAAAAACGCCCAAGCTGTCAAGCATTTTACCCATCCCAAAATATGAGGGAAACCTGCGTTCCTCTAAGGGCGGCTCCGGAACGGCGGCAAAAAAATCAGTGCGCGTGCAAAACGTTTGCGCCTATTCCAATATGAGCAATCTTGAACGGGGCGTACATCGCCTGCGCGCCTTTCAAAATGTCACGGCAATATCACATTAAGCCGTCTTGCTTTTACTTGCTTTTATAGGTAGTACGGACTAAAATATTACCATATAGGCCGCCTACGCGGCCAGGCCACTGCGCAGCCAGTTGCGCGGTCTAAGCAAAAGGAGGTTACCAATGTCCGCCTACCGCATTACAACCGACTCCACGGTCGACCTGAACCCCAGCCGCATGCGCGAGCTTGATATCCCTTATGTCGCCCTGCATTTCCTTTTGGAGGGCAAGGATATTACGGATGATATGACCGAGGCAACCGCAAAAATGCTGTATGATGCCATGCGGGAAGGCAAGGTTTCCACCACTTCCCAGGCAACGGTAGAAAGCTTTGTGGAACTGTGGACGCCGATTCTTGAAAACGGTGAGGACATACTCTATATCGGTTTTTCCAGCGCGCTTTCCGGAACCGTGAACAGTTCCGTGCTTGCGCGGCAGCAGCTTTTGGAAAAATATCCAGATCGCAAGATCTTCATCATCGATTCGCTCTGCGCAAGCTCCGGCGAAGGCATGATTGTGGAACATGCGGCAGCCTTAAAGGAAGGCGGCATGGAACTTGAGGCCCTTTATCAGGAAATTGAAACGCGCAAAATGAAAGTTCACCACTGGTTTACGGTGGATGACCTTGTTTATCTGCGCAGGGGCGGCCGTGTTTCCGGCGCGGCGGCGCTGTTCGCTTCGCTTTTGAGCATCAAGCCCGTCATGAACACCAACAGCGAAGGCAAGCTCATCCCGCGTGAAAAGATCAAGGGCAGGCGCGGCGCCATCAAACGCCTTTATGAGCTTCTGGTGGAAAAGATTGACCAGACCGCCACAACATTCATTAACATCAGCCATGCGGACTGCATTGAGGACGCAAATCAGTTAAAGCAGCTCATCCATGAGGGCTACCCGCATCTGCCGGTCAATATCTATTCCGTCGGCGCGGTCATCGGCTCCCACAGCGGCCCGGGCACGCTTGCGCTGTTCTTTATGGGGACGCCGCGCACGGTCTAACCTCCGCTTACAACGATTCCGTAGTATAGCCGGTTGCCGCGTGCCGGGAACCGGCTTTTGCATGCAAACGCAATAACGCCTTGAAGGAGAATACATGTACAGGATTACAACCGATTCCGTAGTGGATCTTACCCTGGAGCGCATGCAGGAGCTCAACGTTCCCTTTGCGTCGCTGCACGTACACATTGGAGAAACCGAGCTTTTGGACGACATGCATCCCGAAACCATCCAGACCCTGATGCAGGCAATGCGCGAGGGGAAGGTAGCTGTTACCTCGCAAGTGACAGCAGACGGTTTTCTCGATATGTGGACACCCATTCTGGAAGCGGGCGAAGATGTACTCTACATCGGCCTCTCTGGCGCTCTTTCCGGAACCGTCAACAGCGCGCACATTGCAAGGCAGGAGCTTCTATCCCGTTTTCCGGAGCGAAAAATCCTTATTGTAGATTCGCTCTCTGCTAGCAGCGGAGAGAGCATTTTACTGGAAGAAGCCGTGGATATGAAGAATGCCGGCACCGCTCTTGAGGTCTGCTATAAGAAACTGGAGCAATTAAAACAGAGCGTGCAGCAATGGTTCACCCTTGCGGATCTCACCTATGCGAGGCGAGGCGGGCGTGTCTCGGGTGCAGCTGCGGCGGTTGCAAGCCTATTGCATATCAAACCCGTACTTTATATTGGTGCCGACGGCAAGATTATCACACGGGAAAAAATTAAGGGGCGGCGTGGCGCCATTAAGCGAATGTATGAACTCTTATGCGAAAAGATTGACCTTGCTTACAAGTACGTGCATATCACGCAGGTGGAATGCATGGAGGAAGCAAGCAACCTCGCAAAGAGCATACAGGAGCGCTTTCCTGAACTCTTGGTGCGCATCTACACGGTAGGGGCAGTTATTGGTGCACACGGCGGCCCGGGTACGCTTACGCTTTCCTTTGTGGGAAAAGGGACGAGATAGTTTCCTTAACAACAAAACAAAACCATACCGGGAGAATGATATGAGGCTGTTGCATTGCGCCGATCTGCACATCGGCAGGCGGCTGTTCGGCTTTTCCCTGTTGGAGGACCAAAGGCACGCGCTTTCCAGTATTGCGGCGCTCACAAAAGAGCACGGGGTTGATGCCCTGCTCATCGCGGGGGACGTGTTTGATAAGCCCGTACCTTCCGAGGCCGCCGTGGCGGTGCTGGATGATTTTTTGACCGCGCTCCAACAACAGGGAACCGCGGTCTTTTTGATTGCGGGAAATCACGATTCTGCGGACAGGCTCCAGTTCATGAGCCGCATTCTGCACAAAACGGGCATCTATATCGCAGGCACATTTTCGGGAACGGTTTCCTGCATACGCTTGCAGGACGAATACGGCCCGGTCAATGTACACCTGCTGCCTTATCTTCGGCCGATGGAGGTCCGCCCCTTCTTTCCGGCTCTTGAAATCAACACGCATGAGGACGCCGTACGCGCGGCGCTCTCCACGGTTGTGCGCAGCCAGACAGAGCGCAGCGTGCTACTTGCGCATCAGTTTGTTTCCGCCGCCGGGGAGGCCTTGCTGCGTTCCGATTCCGAGACGGTTTCTGTCGGCGGGCTCGATTGTGTGGACGCTTCCGTATTCTCCGAATTCACATATGTGGCGCTTGGCCACCTGCACGGCGCGCAGCGCGTGGGCAGCGACTGTGTCCGCTACGCCGGGTCGCCGCTCAAATATTCATTCTCCGAACTCTCACAGCAAAAGTCCGTTGTATTGATCGAACTTGACGCAAACGCTGCAAAGACTACGCTGCTGCCTGTTCCCCCACTGCATCCCCTGCGTGAGATAACCGCCTCAATGGCCGAACTGATGGGGGCAACGGGGTCTGAAGACTATTTGCACGTATTGCTTGCAGATGAAGAAGAAGTGCCAAACGCCATGCAGCGCCTCCGCGAGCTTTACCCCAACCTGATGCATGTAAGCTACGCGAACAGGCAGGATGCGGCGTTTCCCGATCTCCTGCCCCAGGCCATTGCGGCGAAAGACCCGATTGAGCAATTTATGGAATTCTACTCACTGCAAAACGGCGAAGAGATGGCGATGGATGATCTCGCGCTGTTCCGGTCTCTTTTCCATGAAAATGAAGCGGAAGGAGGCCTTGTGGAATGAAGCCGCTTTCCCTGACCATGTGCGCGTTTGCCCCCTACGCGGGTACGGAGCATGTGGATTTTAACGCGCTTTCCTCCAACCTGTTTCTAGTGTGCGGGGATACGGGTGCTGGTAAGACAACGATATTTGACGGCATCTCCTACGCGCTCTACGGGGAAGCCTCCGGCGAGACCCGCACGGCAGACTCTTTACGCAGCCAGTACGCGCCGCCGGAGATTGAAACCTATGTGGAATTCGTATTTTCGCTGCGCGGAAAAACCTATACCGTCAGAAGAAGCCCCGGCTACCGCAGGCTATCCGCGCGCACCGGAAAAGAGGTGGCCGCAAACCCCAAGGCGGCGCTGACCCTGCCCGATGGCAGCGTGGTTGCAAACCCCACCGCCGTCAATACGGCGCTCAACGAACTCATTGGATTGAGCCGGAACCAGTTTTCCCAGATCGCCATGATCGCCCAGGGGGAATTCCGGAAGCTGCTTCTCACAAAAAGCGGAGAGCGGGAGGCGATCTTCCGGGACGTATTTGGCACCGCACGCTTTAAGGCGGTGCAGACGGCGTTAAAAGACCGCGCCCAGCAGGAATACGCCGCCTATGTTGAACAAAAGCGCAGCATGGAGCAGGCCATGCGTACGGTACGCATGGATGCGGAGGACGAGCGCTATGCAGCGCTCAAAACCATCCAGGCGGAGGATTCCGGCCGGTTCCTTTCGCTGCTCTTTGATCTGCTCCACACGGATACCCAAACGCAGGACAACTTGAAAACGGCGCTTGCCCAAGAGGAAGCCAAGCTCTCCCAAACCCAGATTGCGTTTGCCTCCGCCACAGAAGACGCCCGACTGTTAAGCCAGCTTGGCCGCGCACAGGCCGAATGGGAAGCGCAGGAGCGCTTATTGCCCCAAATGCAGGCGGACAAGCAGAAGCTGTTGCTGGGCGAACGGGCAAACGCGGAAATCCGCCCACTTTCATTGCTGTATCTGCAATCAAAGAAAGCGCACGAAGCGCTTGAACAGGAATTGGCAAAGCTGAATGCCACAATCGAAGCGCTCATTGCGCCGTTAGAACAAAGCGCCGCGCAGTATGAGCGGGAAAAAGCCCGCGAATCTGAGCGCGAAGCGATCAAACAGCAAATCCACGCGATAGAAGGC
>JAEXTB010000210.1 GCA_023453725.1 Bacillota bacterium
TCGCGGTACCGGTGTCCTGCGGGCAGGCGCCCATGCCGAGGCTTGCAATGGTCGGCCACAGCGGCCCGCATACCGTGCCGGATACCGCGCAGAGTATCAGCATGCCGACCTCTCCCGTGGCAAAGGACATCAGCACCGTCACGACTGTGAGCGCAGCAAACCCAGCGAACACAACGCGCTGCGGTTTCCATTTTATTTGGCCGAACGCAATGCGGGAAAGCGTCATACACAGCCAGAACAGTGCAATTCCATACGCGCCGATTGTCGTTTTAGAAAACTCCAGATGAAAAAAGCTGTCAATAAAGAACGCGACGCCGCTTTCAATGCCGACATATAGAAATATGGCAATCCCCATGGTGGCGACCAATGGGGTTTTTAAGACCTGCAGCATGCTCTGCTTCCGGCCTTCTTCCACCACTGTGACGCGGGGAATCCTTGAGAGCAGCAGCATGGGAAACAACAGCAAATATCCAAGCCCCGCAATCAGGAACACCACGCGCCAGGACGCGCCGCGCACAAGAAAGAGTTCTGTCACCAGCGGCCCCGCCACCGCGCCAAGGCTAAAGAGACTCTGCACCAAATTCATGGTGCGCGCGGAAGCGCCGCCTTTGATATCCGACACCACTGCAGCGGATACGCTTTCCGTCACAGAAAATCCCGTGCCGATCAAAAGTACGGCCGCCACAAATATGCCCGGGGATTTGCTGACAACCGCAAGCGCGCACCCCAGCACAAATACCGGCATGAAGAATATCAAAATCTTTTTCTTTCCCACCCGGTCCGCCAGGCGACCCAAAAGCACCGGCAGCCCGGCCATGGCGAGAAACTGTAACCCCGCGAGCACGCCCATCATGGACTTCGTCAGCGAAAACTCCTGTGCCACGCGCAACAGGGCAAGCTGAAATCCGCCTGCTTCAAAGCCGATCACAAACATCATGCATGCCGCTACGGGCACAAACGGGAGGCTGGCGCGCCTTACGCCGGAACCGGATTGCTGCATTTCTTACTCCTGACCAATATATGGATTAGACATATACAGCATGTTACAGGAACAGAAGGGGCACGTCAACTATCGGTCAAGTGGCAATAGCCACTTGACCGAGTTTTTCCATGTAGGGTTGACGCTGCAACCCTACATGCAAGGAGTCCGATTTGACGCACATGTCGTCAAATCGGACAGATTTTTCATTTACTGTAATTGGCGGGACCACGGAGCGTCTCCATAAAGCCTTATTTGCTTTATTCATGGTAACTCAACTTGTCAATGTGCCGTCCACAATATGCACCACGCGGCGCGCATGGGTGGCCACCTGCAGATCGTGCGTGATCATGACGATGGTATGGCCCATGTCGTTGAGCTTTTGAAACAGCTTTAATACTTCCTGGCCGGTCCTGGTATCAAGAGCGCCCGTCGGTTCGTCTGCAAGCAGCAGCTTTGGTTCGCCCACCAAAGCGCGCGCAATCGCCACCCGCTGCTGCTGCCCGCCAGAAAGCTCATTGGGCTTATGCATAATACGGGGGCCCATTTCCAAAAGCTCAAGCTTTTCAAGGGCAGTCTTCATCGCTTCTTTGTGCGGAACGCCCCGCACAAGCAGCGGCATCATCACATTCTGCAGCACCGTGTATTTTGAAATCAGGTGATACTTCTGGAAGATAAAGCCCACCATGCGGTTACGGATAACGGCCATCTCTTCATCTTCCATCTCATGGATGGGGAGGCGCATCAGGTAATATTCGCCTTCCTGAAACGCATCCATGCAACCGATGATGTTCATCAGAGTGGATTTCCCGCTGCCCGATGGACCCAGTACGCCGAGGTACTCCCCCTGCGCCACGGTGAGCGAAACACCTTTGAGCGCATCCACCACGCTGTCGCCCACGTAGAACCGTTTGTGGATGGACCTGAGATCTATGACATTTGCCGCCTGTTCCATACGCCCTCCCAAGCTAAGCGAGGATGCGCACGGCGCTGATATCGCCTTCTGCATTGAATGAAAGGGCGAGCACCATGCCTTCGCTGATATTGGAGAAGTCACCGGAGCCAATGGACATCCCCACAGGTAAGAGATATGTTGCCGTCTCGCCGGAATAGGTAAGGGATACGCTGCGACCCATTGCGGCGCTTCCCTGCTGCACGGGCTGGCCTTCCAAAACAACGTTAGCTTCATCTCCGGATACTGTCTTTCCACCCGATGGCATCTGACCATTACCGGGACGTTCGCCCGAGGGCATCTGCCCGGTTGGACGTTCTCCGGAGCCAAAGGAGGGTTTCTCGCCGGATGCGGTAGGTGATTCGTCAACCTGCATACTCTCGCCTTCCTGCGCGGATATACTTGAGGCCGTGCTCTGCTGCGGCTCACCAAGAGCCAATACGGCCTCATTGCCCACAATGCTCTCCACTTTTCCGTAAACGGTGTCACCGCCTGTTTGCGTATTCAACTCCGCGCCCTCCTGATTGACCATCCCTTCCTGCTCCGCTTTCGCGGAGGAACAGCCCCACATAGCGAACGGGAGCAGTAAGCATAGCGCCAGCGTGATGATTCGCTTCATATTGTTCTCCTTATCAGTCATCGATCTGCAATGCTGCCTAAACAAAGCAGCCTTATTCCAAATTCATGGCCTCAATCGGCACCAGCCTTGACGCCTTCCATGCCGGGTAAAAACCAAACAGCGTACCGGTCAGGACCGCAAACACAAGCGCAAGCAAATACCCCCATACGCCTGCTTCCACCCGCATGCCAAGCAGCTCCACAAGAGGCAGCAGCCCAAAGCTTACCCCCACGCCAATCAGGCCTCCAATCACGGAGATAATACACGCTTCCAACAAGAACTCGAGCAGTATGGTCTTCTTGGAGCATCCAATGGCCTTTAACAGCCCGATTTCAGAGGTGCGCTCCTTGACGGACACAAACATAACATTCATAATGCCGATGCCGCCCACAATGAATACGATGGACGCAACGCCCAGCAAAAGAAGCGCCAAAGTGTTTGCCGAGCTAGAAGCCGCTTCCATTGCACTGCCCGCATCGGTGACGTCAAAATAGCCGTCCGGGTAATTTTCGGTCAGCAGCGCCTCAATGTTTTCCATGGCCTGCGGCACATCCTCAACGTTTTCCGCTACGGCTGCAATCTTGGGCTCCGCCGAGGTACCGAATATCTGCTTCTGGGCCGTGGTATACGGAAGGTATACCGCCGTATCGGGACTGATGCCCGAGGAAACATTGCCCATACTGTTGAGCACGCCTACAATTTCATAGTTCTTGCCGTCTATCGTCAGGTAATCCCCATAGGCATAGGCGGCGTAGGTGAAGATTTCTTCCGCGAGGCTGTAGCCGATGACACACACATAATCCTCGTATTCGGTATCCGTCTCTTCAATAAACCGCCCATAGAGTATGGAAAGGTTGCTGACATTCTGATAATCCGCATACACACCCACGGCGGTGGAGGTCTTTTCTTCCTCCAGCGTCCCGCCATATACGGTGGTTTCCCCGCTTTGGAGAATCGTCACCTCTTTGAGGCCCGGCACAAGGGAGCGGATATCCTCTACATCGTCTGTGTCCAGCCGCACAGTATTCTGCTGATCGCTTCTTCCACCCATACCGCCCATGTCGCCACCGAAGGAAGGCGGGCCGCCTTCCGCAATACGCACGCTGAATGTCTGGCCTCCGCTCTGTGCAATACGCTCCCGCATTTCGCTAAAGTCCATCTGCGGCATATTGCCGCCCATCCCGCCCGGTCCGCCCTGCATCATGGCGTCCATATCCACGCCGTCGCCAACGCTGACATCAATTGCGCCCGCGTTGAGGTTTTTAAACTGGTCGGCTACGTCTGCCTGTCCGCCGCGCCCTATGGCGATGACGATGACGATGGTAGCAGCCCCCACAATAATGCCCAGCGACGTCATCATCATCTTAAACTTGTTCTCGATGATATTGATCCACACCAGCCGCAGGACTTCGGATATCTGCATCATTCGCGCCCCACCGCACTTTCTACGAGTACCGTGTCCCCTTCCTGCAGGCCCTCCAGAATTTCGACATAGCGTCCATCCGAGAAGCCCGTTTTCACCTCGGTCTCCAGCTGCTCGCCATCGACCATCTTCTCAACGGTGGCAACCCCGTTGGTATTGGTCACCGCCGCCACATTGACATACAAGACGTCAAGCGCCGCACGCTGCAGCAGCGTGACATCCGCGCTCATGCCTTCGAACATTAGCCGCGTGTTTTCGCCGCTCAAGCGCACATTCACCGTATAACTGACGGTGGCCGCACCTGAGCGGGAGGATTCTACCGTTATGGCGTCTACTTCCGCGTCAAAATTTTGGCCTTCAAACGCCGTCATGGTAACATTGGCCTCCTGCCCGATGGAGACGGCAAGGATATCTTCTTCCGATATGGTAATGGGAACATAGACGCTTGAAATATCTGTGAGCGTGCAGAGCGTCTGCTCCATGAGCATGCCAAGATCCTCATTGTAGGTAACGTCAAACGAATCCCCCGCTTCCACGCTTACGCTTGCCACCATCCCGGTACAGGGGGAAAGTACTACGCCGTCAAGCGCAATGCTTGCTTTGAGTTCTTCAATTTCCGCCGCAAGCTGGTCGTACTTCTCCTGCGCCGCGTCAACGGCCTGCTGTAATTGCAGTTCGGCAAGTTCCAGCGTGGTCTTTGCCGTGGAGGCCACGCTCTTTGCAAGATCGGTTTCCTGATCCGCACCCGTGCTTCCTGTGTTCAGCGCAAGATCCGCCTTTGTAAGTGCAAGCTTTGTTTTTTCCACATTGGCCGCGAGGGAGGCAAGCTTATCCGCGACATCCTCCGTATCCTCAATATCGCTGCCAAATTTTTCGGTAAAGTCCGCTTTGTATTCGTTATACGCCGCTTCCCAATCCGAAAGCTCATCCTTGATGCTCGCAATATCCGACGCGCTGCTGGGAGAGGCTGCCTGTGCCTGTGCCAGTTCCGCTTCCAGTTCTTCTACGTACTCTTCCAAACTTTCAAGGTATGCCTTTGCGGATTTAAAACTTGCGCTATTCTGCAGAAATTCATCATACGCCTTTTGTGCGGCTGTGTAGGCAGTCTGCGCATTCGTCACGGCAAGCTGCAGCTCATCCACCGTCAGGTTCTCTTTTGAGGAGGCAAGCTTTCCGGTTTCTACACTCAGGGCATATTCCTGTTGCGCTTTCAAAAGGCCCGTTTTTTGATCCAGCTTCGCTTTTTCCACTTCCAGGCCTGCCTGCTCCAGCTCGAGTTCATAGCTTGCAAGGCCCGCCTCAATTTCCTGCGCGTTGAGCTTCATCAGCGGATCGCCCTTATTTACGGAAGAACCGGCCTTGACATATACCTCCTCCACCGTGGATGAAACCGAGAATGTGACGGTCTCCCGATCCAGCGAGATAGACGAGCTTTCGCTCTGCCCAACGATGATATCTCCTCGCTCTACTTGGTATTCGCGGTAGAGCGCATCACTCTCTGCCGCTTCTTCCTTAGGAAGCACCAGCACGATCACAGCCGCGGCCACAAGCAATGCGCCGCCCGCAAAAAATATCCATTTTCCTTTCTTTGGGCGCGCCCGTTCCTCCTGCTCACCGAGCATGTTGAGAATCTCATCCCCGCTGTGCTTTCGCCTGCCCTTTTCACCGACCTTACGCTGCATGATGTCTGCCCCTCCTGAATTGAAACTGATCGCCTGAGCACTCATTTTTTGCCATTATAGCGAACGTGCCTTTAAGAAGGCTTAAAGAAAGGGGCTTTGTCACAATCGAGCCAAAATCTGTACCAGTTTTGCCATGCTTTTTTAGCCTTATTGCGGACAAAACGGGCAAAAAGTGTGATACGATACTGGCAACGCCTGGATTTCATTTTTACCTGACTACAATTAGATATGAGGTGACGCCGGTGAAACTATTGCTGGTGGAAGACGAGCGGGCTATGACAGAAGCCCTCGAGGAGGCGTTTGTAAAAAGCGGCTATACGGTGCAGGTGGCCTATGACGGCACGGAAGGCATGCGCTTTGCACTCAATGAGAGTTTTGATGTGATTGTGCTGGACGTCATGCTGCCGGGGCACAGCGGGCTTTCTATTTTGCGCGCCATGCGGCAGCAAAGGCGCTCCACGCCTGTTCTGCTGATGACCGCGCGCTCTGATGTGAGCGACCGCGTGGTGGGGCTAGATTGCGGGGCGGACGACTATTTGACCAAACCTTTTGCGCTTGAAGAGCTGCTCGCGCGTGTACGGGCGCTAAGCCGCCGTTCCGGCGACATGGAAAAAAGCGATACGCTGCATTTTGCGGATATCACGCTGCATCCGCGTGCGTATACGCTTTCCTCCGGGCAGGAGACAATCCGTTTAAGCAAACGGGAAACCGAGATCTTTTCTTATTTTTTGCAACGGAAACATACGGCGGTACAAAAAGAAGATCTCTACACCAAGATTTGGGGATATGACAACACAGCCGACATCTCAATTGTGGAGGTATATATCTCCTTTTTACGCAAGAAGCTGAACCACATTCATGCCCATGTAGAAATACAGAGTGTACGCGGCGTAGGCTACCGCCTGCTGGATACGTTATGAAGCGCAATCATAGCAAGCAGCCCGCAGTGGCGGAGGACTCTGCGCTCCAGCGGCTCAAGGCCCACATGGTGCGCATCAATATGGCGCTTTTGACCGGCGTACTGGTTGGCGTACTCGCAGTCCTTCTCATACTCCTTGGGGCGCAAAGCAGGCGTATTACGCAAGAAACGCTCAACCGTATGCTTAGTTCCCGCCTACAGGGCGGCCCTGGTGAGCGCCCGCTGTTTGGCGGCGTGCTCATTGAATTTGACGAGGACGGCAATATCCTGCACCGCACCAACCCGCCGGAACTCTCCAAGGAAACCGTGGAACAGATGAAAACCCTTGCGGTTTCTCAGGCAAAGGACAGCGGAGAGGTTGTGTTTGACGAGTACGCGTTTGCATTTGATACGCGCCAGGCAGGCCCGATGCGCAAGCTGGCGTTTGTGGACCTGAGCGCCCAACGGGAACTGATGCGCAACGCGATATTCATTTGCCTGGGTGCGGGTTCATTAAGCCTTTTGGCGTTGTGGGGGCTGAGCATGTACCTGGCCGGGCGCGCAGTGCAGCCGGTACAGCAGGCGTTTATCCGGCAGCGGGCGTTTGTAGCCGACGCCTCGCATGAGTTAAAGACACCGCTCGCCATACTCAACGCAAACCTTTCGCTGCTTAAAGAGTCTCTTCCATCTCCCGCCCCGGAGCAAAAATACGTACGCGCTATAGAGGAACAAGAAGCGCGTATGGCACACCTGATTGCAGATATGCTGGAGCTTGCGCGGCTGGATGACGCAAGGGCGCATACCGTATTTACAAAAACCAATCTCAGTGCGCTCATTGAGGGACAATTGCTGTCCTTTGAAGCGCTCTTGTTTGAACAGGGGCTTACGCTGGAAGCTTCGGTAGCACCGGATATTACGGTAAGTGGAGACGCGCTTGCGCTTGAAAAGCTTCTCGGCATACTGCTCGACAACGCCTGCTGCCACACGCCAACTGGCGGTACTGTAACAGTAACACTCGAAACTGCGCGGGACGAAGCGGTGCTTACGGTACAGAACAGCGGCGCAGGCATTGAGCCTTCGCACCTCGCCCATCTCTTTGACCGGTTTTACCGGGTGGACAGCGCACGGGCGCGGGAAAGCGGGGGCTACGGGCTGGGCCTCGCCATCGCCCAGGCGATTGCCGCCGCCCACAATGCCGAAATTTGCGCAGAAAGCGAATTGGGACAATACACGCGGTTTGTGGTACGGTTCAGGTAATGGAACCAAGAAAGCCTCCGTCCGGATCATTGTCCAGCGGAGGCTTTTTGCGGTCATACGCTTTGGGGTTTTTCGCTTTGCGGGTCACTGGGTTGAATGTGCCCCATGTGGTGCGCTGTGCGCTGTCGAGCGCGCGTTTGGCTTTTTTGCCGAGCTTCTGTTTGGGAATGAATTTTTCCATTCTCACCACATCCTTTCTTTTGGGTTCTTAGGGCTGTTACAGCCCTAAGCGGGGTTTGGGGCAGCGCCCCAACGTAATCAATCTTAACTTTGCGCCGTATGGAAACGGTATGGTATACTTTTAACCGAGTTTATCATGCGCAGCCTGCCTGTGCATGATACTACCACAGGAAAGGAGCGGAGTAAATGAACCTGGATATCGTATCCTACTTGGCGCTAGACGTGGAAACGCCCAATGCACGCTCGGATTCACTCTGCTCCATCGGAGTGGTATACAAGGAATATGGGCAAACCGTATTCGAGCGGGAATACTTGGTGAACCCGGAGACGCATTTCGACCCGTTCAACATCAGCATCCACGGCATTACGCCCTCTATGGTATATGACGCGCCGTGCTTTCCGGAAGTATGGGAAGAAATTGCGCCGTATGCGCTGCGCATGCCCGTGCTTGCCCACAACGCAACGTTCGACCTTTCCGTCATCAGCCGCACTTTGGCGCGCTACGAACTGCCTGCGCCTTCGTTCTCCTACATCTGTACCTGCCGTCTTGCCCGGCGGCACATTGAAAAGGAGCGCTTTGGCAACCACCGCCTGAATACGTTATGCGATGGATTAGCGCTGCCCCTTGTGCGCCACCACAATGCCCTGTATGACGCGCAGGCCTGCGCCGCGCTCTTTGACCTGCTGCTGGACAAATACGGTGTAGACGAAACGGACGTACAGCGATACCCGAAGGAGAAAAGACCGGTGAAACCCCGCACAAAAGGTACTGCCGCCTCGCAGAAACAGAAAACACCCGTCGCCTTCGAGTGGTAGCCTTTTAAGAGAACAGGCCGCTGGACAGATACCGTTCCCCGGTATCCGGCAGCACCACAACGATGACCTTGCCGCGGTTTTCCGGCCGTTTGCCGACCTGCAGCGCCGCATACAGCGCCGCACCTGAGGAAATGCCGCACAGCAACCCTTCGCGCTTTGCAAGCTCACGCGCTGATGCAAACGCATCCTCTCCGCTCACCTGAAAAATCTCATTATAAATACCGGTATTCAATACTTTGGGTACAAAACCCGCGCCGAGGCCCTGCAGGCTGTGCGAGCCGCTTCTTCCCTCGCTTAAAACGGGCGAGTCCTTGGGCTCGACCGCAACAATATGAAGATTGGGAATTCGGCTTTTCAGGTATTCCCCCGCGCCCGTCAGTGTGCCGCCGGTACCGACGCCCGCAACGAATATATCCGCTTGTCCGCCTGTCTGGCAATAAATTTCCGGACCAGTGGTGCGCCTGTGTGCTGCCGGGTTGGCAGCATTGGTAAACTGCCCGGGAATGAAGCTGTTGGGGATTTCCTTCGAAAGCTCTTCCGCCTTTTCTATAGCGCCCCGCATGCCCAATGCGCCCGGTGTCAGCACCAGCTCCGCGCCATAGGCCGCGAACAGCATGCGCCGCTCAACGCTCATGGTTTCAGGCATTGTGATAATCACCCGGTAGCCAAGCACCGCCGCCACAGCGGCGATCCCGATGCCGGTATTGCCGCTGGTCGGCTCAATAATCACGCTGCCCTTGCCGATAAGACCCCGTTCTTCGGCGTCCATAATCATGGCATAAGCGATGCGGTCCTTAACGCTTCCGCCAGGGTTATAGCTCTCCAGCTTGCCCAATACCGTAGCGGCTACACCGTATGCCAGTGTCATACGGCTAAGGCAAACAAGCGGCGTATTGCCAATCAACTCCAACATGCTCTGCGTGATTTCCGGCATAATATCCTCCCCGATATTCTCGACGTATTGGTGCAAAAACGGGCGGCCAAAATGCCGCCCCACAGATCAAACCAGTTTCAGATGGAAAAATCCCAGCCCATGTTCTGCGACTGCTCATCCGCAAGATCCTGCAGGGTCTTGCTCTCCAGATAATCGTTGATGACTTTGGAAAGCCCTTCCCAGAACGGCAGTGTCGGACAAGTACCCTTGCGCGGACACTGGTTTTCCGCATCCTCCAGGCAGGCCACCGGCACCAAATCCCCTTCCACCACGCGAAGGATGCTGCCTATGGTATATTGGGAGGCGCTTTTTGCAAGCATGTACCCGCCCATGGGCCCGCGGCTGCTGCGCAGTAATCCCGCGCGGGTGAGCGCGGTTACGATTTGTTCCAAGTACTTAACGGATATCCCCTGCCTGCGCGAGATATCCTTTAACGAGATCCAATCTCCGGTATTGTTCATGGCGATATCCAGCATCATACGCAGCGCATATCTGCCTTTTGCAGAAATCTTCATATGATCACCTCTTTTTACTAATATACCACCATTCTACTATGAAAACAACAACGGGTACAGAGGTTGGAATTTTTTATAAAAAACTGCCCGCATTGCGGGCAGTTTTTTTAAATGAATGATTGCTGTTTATGCGGGGTTGAACATGTCCTTGCCCACGCCGCAAACGGGGCATACCCAATCATCGGGGATGTCTTCAAAGGGGGTGCCGGGCGCGATGCCGCCATCCGGATCGCCAACGGCGGGATCATACTCATAGCCACAAACGGAACAGACGTAAACCATAACATACCTCCTAGTTTATCATTTTCGCTCCAAAACGATACAAACAGCACGGGCAGCGTCCGTATTCATAAACGCTGCTTCCCTGTTGTTACGCGTTCTGGGCGTTTTTCGATGCCAAATGGGCGTTGATGCGGTTCACCATATCGTCCGCATCGATGCCGTGTACGGCGCACGCCTGGCCAAGGTCTTCACCATGGGCCATAATGCAGCCCAGGCAATGCATGCCCGACGCCATCAAAATGTTCGCGATACTCTGATCCATCTGGATAATATCCGCTATCGTCATATCCTTGTTCACTTGCATGGTTGTTTCCTCCCTATTCAAAGCCTCAGCTTTTGATTTCGAACTTATTTCCGCAGCGCGTGCAGGTGACCCGCAGCTTTCCTTTGCCGCGCGGAACCCTTAAGCGCTGCGCGCAATGGGTACAGATAAAATACTTAAACTTGCGCCGCTCCGCAAACGTGGGGTTATGGCCTGCCGTACGCGCATAGTTTCCGCTGAACACCGTGCGGAACTTATTTTGCAGCGGAGTCCACCACGCAAGAAATTTCGCGTTCTCGGCGGCACGTGCTGAAAAGTTCCGGGAGAACATCCGGACGATCATCCATACGATCAATACCGTGGAGACGGCCGAAACCGCAAACCGCACAACGCCCTGCCGGGGTAAAAACATGGAGATCAATACAAGCACGACCGCCACGATGCTTAACGCACGGTTTAATTGATCGTTTCCGTAGCGTCCCTGAAACATAAAAGCACTCTCCTTATAATACCACAACATCTGCGTATTTAACGCAGGACATTAGAAATTTCCTGTTGCCGTTGATAACGTCCCAAGGACTTTATCAACGGGTAAATCTGACGCACATGTCGTCAGATGTGATTGAATGTGGAGAATTGCCCCACACCCCCCAGAGGGAATTTCGCTTAACTATGTGTCCCGCTTTTGCAGCAGGAGCACGCCATAAGGCGGGAGCGATGCCGCAAGCGTATCCCCCGAGAACATCCATTCCTCTTGCGTGAACACATTATGGAACACGCCGTTGAGTCCAAAGGGAACCGCTGCATCCGGGCCTTCTGAAAGCGACGAGGCATCCAGTATAACCTGTTGCACCTGCGCAGAGCGGTTGCACAAAAGCACAACCGCGGCCTCCGGCGCTTCTTCTAAAAACGCATCGCGCCCTTCGGAGGTATAGCGCACAATTGCAAACACATCCGCATTGACTGCGCCCATCCGGCAGTACCCTGCCCGAAGCGCCGCATTTTGCGAACGGACCGCTGTGAGGGTCCTGAAGCAGGAAAGAAGCTCCCCGTCCTCGTTCCCCCACGGATAAGCCGCGCGGTTAAACGGATCCGCCATGCCGGTCATCCCGGCCTCATCCCCATAATAGATGGAGGGCACGCCGGGGAGCGTCATTTGGATGGCGGCGGCGATTTTCAGCCGCATGCGGCCAAGCGCATGGGCCTCCGGTGTTAGCGCGAACTCCGCCTGCGCCTCGCGCGTGAGCGCGTCCCGATCCGGTGCACCGGCGAGCATGGTGAGCGCGCGTACGGTATCGTGCGTAGAAATCAGGTTCATGGACGCGTAGTAAAACGGCTTGGGATAATGCTCCCGCAGCATCTGCAGGGCGTGGTTACACGCATGCGCATCCCCTTTTCCCAAAAGGAAGTCTGCCACCGCGTTGCGGAAGGGATATCCCATGGCGCAATCGAGCGTATGCCCCTGCACGTACTTGCGAAGGCCGCCGTAAGAGACCTTGTTGGAGGCGTCCTCCCAGACCTCGCCGAGCACCACACCTTCCGGGTCAAGCGCTTTGAGGCGCTTTCGAAGCAGCATCAAAAACTCATCCGGCAGCTCGTCTGCGACATCCAGCCGCCAGTTTGCAATACCGTGCCCGGCCCAATAAGCGAAAAGTGAGTTTTCTTCCCCGGCAACAAACTGCGTATAGCCCGCGTCGAGTTCGTTAACCTCGGGCAGTTCCGGAAACCCCCACCAGCAACGGTAGCCATGTTCATATTGCGGCTGAAAATCATACCAGCTGCGGTAAAGGGAGTCTTTATCCTGGTAAGCGCCGAGCGACGGATACCGCGCATATTTGTTAAAATACACGCTGTCCGCTCCCGTGTGGGAGAACACACCGTCCAGCATCAGACTGATGTTTTCCTGTTTCGCCGCCGCGATGAGTGCATCAAGCGCTTCGTTGCCGCCCAGAACAGGATCTACTTTCCGGTAATCCGCCGTATCATACCTGTGGTTTGAAGCGCTTTCAAACACAGGATTGAGATAGAGCGAGCTGACATGCAGCGATTTGAGGTAGGGAAGCGCCTCTATGATGCCATACAGGTCGCCGCAGTAAAAATCGTTGGGCGCGTATTCTTCCTGCCCTTCCTCAGGCAGATATGCTGGCTGGGCCGACCAGTCCTCCTGTACACGCACCCGACGCCCCATTGCCCGGTGGTACGCAATGCCGGGATGCGTTCCATCTTTAAAAAGTCCGCTGCGCCGAAACCGGTCCGGGAATATCTGGTACATAATACCTTCCCGATAGGCGCGTGAAACAGTGAACGAAGGATCGTATACGGTAATCTGGTACCCTGGCGGTTCATGCGAATACAGCGCGCCTTCCCCGCTTTCTCCTCCGTAAAGGAGCGTCTTTCCATCGGGCGGGGTGAGCAGGAAATAATACCAGACAACGCCGGGCTCCGAGGGCATATCCGCCGTCGCTTCAAAATACATGCCATCTTCGGAGGCCGTCCCTTCCATGGGCAGCAGCCGCTCGGTATCGTTGATCCACAGCCGCACCGCAACCGAAGCGTTCGCATACCGGGCATTGACCCAAAGACGAAGCGTAACGGCCTCCCCCGCGGGGACAGCCCCTTGCGGGGAACGAAAACGCACAAAGCGGGAATGGTGCAGCGCGTAGGCGGGCATGAAATTCTCCTTTAAGGTTCCACTTTTATTCTAAGCTTGCCGGTACGTTATCTCAAGTATGCGGGCGGTTATGTTGCCACATTGTCACATTGCATTCACATCGTAAAAGCAGCGGCACGCCTTGACTTGATATGATGCAACTTCAGACGCGCAGCCGCTTCATGATTTCTTCTTTGACCTCACGCTTGCGTTCGATCAAAAACAGGATAAGCCCCAGCGCAAACGCGGGGATAATGACAAACCAGGACCATTGGGGCTGCACATTCATGCTGTTGTAAAGATCCAGCAGGCACTCCAACCCCATCACGCCCACGCCGACCGCCATAATCGCGACTCCGATGCGCTGCCAGCCGCGCACAAAAGACGTACGCCACAAGAGCACAACAATAAGCGCAAGAAAGCCATACAAAAGCACCTGCGGCATCGCAAGGCGGGTATACCAATCCGTTGCAGGATCCTGCCCGTTGATGATGTATAAAAACAGAAGCAATACACAGACATCCAGCGCAACAATCACAACCGGGTGCAAGCGCGGGTGCAGCAGCGGCAAAATGACAAGCACCCACAAAAGCGTAATGCTGGCCACTACGTAGATAGACCACGTAAAGCTATCCTCGTATACAAGGTTGGCCATGACGCAGATGACGGCGGCAAGCGCGAGGATCACGCTGATAATAATGGCCGTATAGCGGCGTTCCACCTGATCCTGAATACGGGCAACACGCGCGCTGTACGGACGGGGTACGGAAGGATCAAACGGCTCCTTCGGGTTGACCGCCTCCACGCCGCAAAGCGGGCAGCTTTCCAAGCTTTTTTCCAGTTCAACGCCACAATTTACGCAATATGCCATACGCCGCTCCTTTCTATTGCTGGTTGCTTTCCACGAGCACATGCAACCCTTTTTGCACCAGCGTGCGGAAGAACATACGCTCCACATACGGCTCGGCAATGATACGGGTGAACGAGATGCAAAGCGTATCCCCATAGCTTGCGACACCGCATTCCACCGCATTCTTCTTTGCCGTGCACAGTACAAACATAAAATGGTCCACGTAAGGCTCCAGCCCTTTGGGCACGCCTACGCTTCCTATATTGGATATGACGGAGGAAAACAGTTTTTCTCCGGTCAGTTCATATACAAGCCGAATGCTCATTTTCTTTAAAAACAGCGGGACCACGCGCAAAGCAAAATTGCGTTCATCCCCAACGTTTTTGGAAATGCGCGCGTTCAGGTTTTTTTCCGTAAACATGTAGCGGAAATAATGGTGCACCTGTTCCAGTATTTCTTCAAACGTAAAGTCGCCCAGATTGGGATCAATCCCCGGATTCAAGTATTGTGAAAAATTTCGAAGTGTCTGGGTGGAATAGTATTTTCTAAGATTGACGGGTACGCTGACCTTTACCGGCTTAGGGCGCCTTACATGGTCGGCTATCTGCATGTTGTAAAGGACATGGATTAAAGTAGCCGTCAGATATTCGGTAAGGGAGACATGATACCCGCGGGCAAGCTCCAGCGCCGCACTGACACTGAGCTTTCCGGTAGTAATATACCTGACACCCTGCAAAAGCGGCGTTCCTGTGGGGTGATAGGCCTGCGGTTCGCTGCGCGTGGGCAGAGCGCCCATGCGGGAAAAGCGTGAAAACCCATCCTCAAGCTCCTCCGGGTGCACAGGCTCATCTAATGAGAGCACGCCGCACTCCGCCATGACCTCCGCCCCAAGCTGCCGCGCATACTCGGCAAGAAGGGATTTAAAGAACGTCAGCCCTGCCCCGCCGTCGCAAATGACATGCGCAATTTCGCAGGAGATGCGGTTGCTGTGTACCTTGATGCGGAAAGGCAGTTCATTGCGCATAAGCGGAGGGCAAGGATAGATCGTATCTTCTTCCACCATGGCGCGTTTATGGATTTGTTCGAGATAATACCAGAATATGCCCCGTTTGACGCGTACATAGAAGCTTGGAAAGCGCGGCCGCATCCTGTCGAGCGCACGCTGAAGCGCTTCCTGATCTACCGTATCCTTCATGACAGCAGTAAAGCGGAACATGGACGTATAGCTTTTGGTAGCTATGACGGGATAAATATTTGCCGCGTTGTCCAGCGGATACCAGGTGCGCTTCTGCACGGCCCCTCCTTATACCCCCGGCGCCAGTCCAGGCGAAATGTTTTTCAGCATGAATTCCGCAATCCGCTCAATCGCCGCGCGGCTTTCCGGGACATCAAACACCTGAAAGACATGCCACATGCCTTCCCATTCCAAAAGTTCCACATCCACTCCATCCCGCTTCATAGCGGCATAGAGTTTGCGCGAATCCCCTAGCAGCACCTCATGAGTCCCTACGTGAATCATCGTTGGCGGAAAGCCGGTAAAATCAGCAAACACAGGCGAAATCAACGGATCCATCAGGCTTTTGCCGTAGGCGTAGAACATCACAGCACGCAGGAGCTTCCTGCGTTCCAACAGCGGGTCGACCGATTTGTTTTCCACATAGCTTTCATCCGAAAGCGTCAGATCCGCCCAGGGTGAAAGCGCCACAATGGCCGCAGGAAGGGGAAGCCCTTCTTCGCGCGCTTTGAGCGCCGTCGCGATCTCCAGCCCGCCGCCCGCGGAATCCCCCACAAACGCGATACGGTTTGCGGCAATCCCCAGCGAAAGAACATGCCGATAGATTGCCATCGCATCCTCCAGCGCTGCCGGATACGGATTTTCCGGAGCAAGCCGGTATTCAAAAGAGAGTACGTTGCGCCCGGTTGCCTGTGCAAAATCCACCGCCAGCGGGCGGGTGCTTGCAATGCTCCCTGCCATGTACGCGCCGCCGTGGAAATAGAGGATTGCCTCATCTTCGGGCGCGCCGAGCGTATGGAACCATTCAGCAAGCACATGGCCCACGCAGTCGTTTGCGACCACCATGTTCTCCGGCAGCGCACGCGTATCCGCCTCGGCTAAGAAATCCTGCCCCATACGTTCCATTTCCAGGCTGAGGTTGTTTAAAAGCGGACGAAAGCCGCGTATGGCCGCCTGCAATATGCTGCTGACCCTGCTTGGCATACGGGTCCCCTTTCTTTTTGCCGCCGAAAAAGCCAAGCCATCCGGCGGGTTTTTCCGGCAGGTTGCCGACGAGGCAACATTTTTTTTGCAAATTTGAATAAGTGCGGGGGATTGCGATCCCCCGCACCCTTTCATTGCTTAGCTCTGTACCAAGAACGCGTTGATAAACGGATCAAGCTCGCCGTCCATCACTGCCTGGATATTGCCGTTTTCCGTACCGGTACGGTGATCTTTTACAAGCGTATACGGCTGGAAGACGTAGGAGCGTATCTGGCTGCCCCATTCACTCTTTTTCATATCGCCTTTGATCTGGGCCCTTTGCTCCATACGTTCACGCTCCTGCAATTCCAAAAGCTTACCCTTGAGCATGCGCATGGCGGTTTCTTTATTTTGCAGCTGGCTGCGTTCATTCTGGCACTGCACCACGGTATTGGTGGGCAAATGCGTAATGCGGATGGCGGAGGACGTCTTGTTGACGTGCTGTCCGCCAGCACCGCTGGAGCGATAGGTATCGATCCGGAGGTCGTCCGTATCGATCTCGATGTTGTTTTCATCGTTATCGAATATGGGCGTGACATCAAGCGAAGCAAACGACGTATGCCGCCTGCCGGATGAGTCAAACGGGGAGATGCGCACCAGCCGGTGCACGCCTTTTTCGGCCTTCAAATACCCGTAGGCGCTGTCCCCCATGACCTCAAACGTCACGGACTTAATGCCCGCCTCGTCGCCGTCCAACAAGTCCAGCTCCCGTACCGTCCAGCCGCGCAGCGCGCAGTAGCGCGTATACATGCGGTAGAGCATCTGCACCCAGTCCTGCGCTTCCGTACCGCCCGCACCGGCGTGCAGCGACAACACGGCGTTGGAGCTGTCGTATTCGCCTTTTAACAAAGTCGAGAGACGCAGTTCCTCCACCTTGCGGCGGAACGTATCATACTCGCGCACGAGTTCTTCTTCCAAAGAAGCGTCCTGCGTCTCCTCGATCATTTCCACCAACGTTTCCAAATCATCCGCGGCGGATTTGAGCTTTTCGTACTTGCCGATTTTGTTCTGTACCGTTTTTACACGCTGGTTGATCTTGTTGGCGTTCTCCACATCATCCCAGAAACCGGGCGCCCCCATCTGATCTTCCAGCGTTTGCTGTTCACTCTTCAACCCGGCGAGGTCAAAGAGAGTCACCTGCCTCTTTGAGTGTCTGCACCGACGCGGCGATCTGCTGCTTGTAATCGTCGATTAAAATCAAAGTCTTCACATCCATTAAATATATAGGTACGCTACTTTTCTTTCCACGAGAGAAAAGTAGCAAAAGAAAGCGATATGCGAAGGGGGATTTTTAAGGGCCGTTACGGCCCTTAAACGGGACAGGGGCAGAGCCCCAGCCTCTCATTACTTTAAAGTATTATGCGCTTTTTCCGCAACAGTTTTTATACTTTTTCCCGCTGCCGCAGGGGCAGGGATCGTTGCGGCCAACAGTCCTGCCCTTTTTCGCGGGTTGGTTGCCTTCCGGGTTCGCGGTTTCAATGGGAACGGCGAGCTGTTCGCGCTGGGTGACCTTGGGCTGTAGCTGTGCGCCAAGCAGGAAGCGGATGGTCTCCTGCCTGATCTCCGTGATCATGGCGTCGAACATTTCAAAGCCTTCCTGCGTGTAGGCGGCGACAGGCTCCTTCTGGCCGTAGGCACGAAGCCCGATGCCCTGGCGGAGCTGATCCATGGCGTCAATATGATCCATCCAGTGGCTGTCCACGGCGCGCAGCAACGCGACGCGCTCCACTTCGCGCATGTCAACACCGGCGGCGGATATCTCTTCTTCTTTCTTACCGTAAAGCTCACTGACAAATTCCGTAATGCGTTCGGATACGGCTTTTGCGTTGAGCTTTTCCGTCTCGTTGGGCGCAAAGAGCATGCGGCGGGGCACGCGGCACAAATCGCAGATTTCATGCGAAAGGCCTGTAAGATTCCACTCTTCCGGATATTCCGTGCCGGGGCAGTAGGAAGAAACATAGCCTCCCACCACACCACTGAGCATTTCCAGCAGGGACTGGTGGATGTCTTCACCCATCAGCACGCGGCGGCGCTGGCCGTAAATGATCTCACGCTGCTTGTTCATGACGTCGTCATACTGCAGCACATTCTTACGGATTTCAAAGTTGTTCATTTCGACGCGCTTCTGCGCGGCCTCAATCTGCTTGGTGATCATGCCCATTTCGATGGGGACATCATCATCCGGCGATACCCGCTCCATCATGCTCTTGACGCGGTCCGCGCCAAAGCGGCGCATCAGCTCGTCTTCGAGCGATACATAAAAGCGCGTGCTGCCCGGGTCGCCCTGGCGGCCGCTTCGGCCACGCAGCTGGTTATCGATACGACGGCTCTCATGCCGCTCCGTGCCAATGATATGCAGGCCGCCCAAACTTACGACCTTGTCGTGCTCGGCATCGGTTTCGGCCTTGAACTTTTTATAGAGTTCGGTATAGGTTTTGCGCGCTGCAAGGATTTCTTCATCCTCGGTATCGGCGTGACCGGTGGCTTCTTCAATGAGCCATTCGTCTATGCCGTCCCGCTT
>JAEXTB010000254.1 GCA_023453725.1 Bacillota bacterium
GACGGGAGGTTGCCAAAGAGCCTCGAATCCATTTCGTTGCCGTCCTCATCAAGAAGAACCACGGCTACGGCATCGTTATAGCTCTGCTTGCGATCCGTCATCTGAATTTTGCAGATGGCCCGCGTCACGCGGTCCACGTCCTGCTTGGGACCTCTGATGTCCACGGCGGAACGGCTCAATTCCGCCTTGTCCGCCCAATATCCGTCCGGAAGGGAACCTTCATAATACGCCTCCACAGGTACGGACTTTGTCATGAGCGTATCGATTTCCACCGTGATTTTTTCCGGGCTGCTGCCTTCTACATTGGTATCCGCCGGACGCCCGGCAATGTCAGCGTTGACCTGCAGCTCCCAATTCCCCGGAGCGGTAACCCTGTTGAGATTGACGTACGCACTGACCTGGTCTGCGTTCAAATTCATATAGTTTGTGATGGGCGTGCTCACACGCACCGTTACGCCGCCAAGCTCTTCAAACGGATTTCCGCGCACCACAAGATTGCGGTTGTTGAGATCGGACGTCCCTTCAAAACTGACCGGAACGTTTTCGATTACTTTGATGCGGTTGGGATTCTGTACGGTAAGAACGACGCCCCAGAGAACGGTTGCAAACACCAAAGAAATAATCTTGATGCTGACATTTTTCAGAAAAAAGTTTTTAAAAAATGTGCCAACTTTGCTGGGCTCATTCTCTCTTTCCATTTTTGGTCCTCCGCATGAGAGAAGAGAACGCGCTGCTGCGTTCCTTCAGATAAATACCCTCCAACAAGTCTTTGAGCGCCTTGGAGTCGATATACCGCATCAGCTTTCCATCCTGGGCGACGGAGATAATTCCCGTCTCTTCTGATACCACGATCGTTACGCTGTCCGATACGCCGGAAATCCCCAGCGCCGCCCTGTGGCGCGTGCCAAGTTCGCGGGCGATATCCACATCATCCGAAAGCGGCAAGAAACAGCCCGCGGCAAGTATGGTATCGTTTCTGACAATCACCGCGCCGTCATGCAGCGGCGTGTTGGGTTCAAATATATTCTCCAAAAGAGGGCTTGAAATCAGACCCTCGATGCGCGTGCCGGTGGCGATGATATCTCCGAGCGCAACAGTTTGTTCCATCACAATCAGTGCGCCCACACGACGCCGCGCCATACTCATAATCGCCTTGTGCAGCTCCCGTACGATCTCGTTCGGGCTGTTTGCAAACGCGGTGAATACGTTTTTATCAAATATGCTGCCGCGGCCGATGTGTTCAAACGCGCGCCGGATTTCCGGCTGAAACAGGATAACGACCACCACAATTCCCGCCTGCACAATAGAGCCTAACAAAAAGCTCAGCGTATGCAGCGCGAGTATCTGGCTTAAGAAATAGGCGCCGACGATAAAGCCGAAGCCTTTTAATACCTGATAGGCGCGCGTCTTTTTTGTCCATACGATGAGCTTATAAAGCAGCCATGTGATGATGATGATATCCAGCGCGTCCCCAAACGAAAACTGGCCAAAGCCGCTGGCAATGGCATTTACGATTTCGTCATAGGACATAGCCGCACCCCCTCAGGCTCCTTACGCATCAGCAGGGCCGTATATACAGCAACCGCACACATGCATACAGCCTGCTGTTATGCAAAACGCATGTGAATATTATACTGCATGTATTCCCTTTTTGAAAGCCGTCATTCCGCCAGGCCGTTAATTTTTAAGAAACGTTCATGGTTTCAACATATTCTTATAAGCAATGTGCAGCATACACACATCGTCTTCATGGTTTAAAAGCACCTGCTTGTCCAAAGCGCTGAGCAATTCTTCCCCGTCCTGCCGATGCATGCGGCGCTCAAGCTCCGCTTCGGTAAGGCGGCTGCTCCTGTGGTCCAGCAGGCCGTCCGTATACAGCAATATTCCCGCGGAATCCCCCAAGTGGAATGTATGCTCCTGATATGCCGCATCTTCTTCCCAATTGCTCAAAGGAAGCGAAGGCGCATAGAGGTAAGAAAGCCCATCCTCGTTAAACACCAGCGGAATGGCATTCAGCCCTGCATTGGCCCAAGTAAGCGTACCTGTAATGGGATCCAGCATGGCCACAAACATGGCGACATACAGTTGACTGTCCTGCACCATGGTCAAAAATGCCTCGCGCGCGATACCCAGAAGTTCCACCGCGCTCTTGGCGCGCGCATTGCGCATGACGTTTGCTAAGAGCAGCGTAATCATTGCCGCTGCCATCCCATGGCCTGAGACATCCGCAATATAGAGCCCTATGCGCCCGTCTTTTTGTTTTTGGCAGCCGAACATGTCACCGCCCAGGCTGCTCGCAGGCCGGTACCGTGAGGATACCGTCACGCGGGGGTCAGGCTGACCCTGCGGCAAAAAAAGCTCTCGCTGCATGCGGGCGGCCCAATTTGCTTCCCGAAGCAGGCGCTTGTTTTGTGCGCGCAGCGCATCCCTTTGCCGGATTTGCTCCGTAATATCTCGAAAAACCTCTACCGTACCCAGCGGCCTCCCGGAAGCGTCATATAAGGGAGATGCGCTTACATCAAATGTCTTTCCGCGAAACCGTCTGCTCTTTTGCTGGCTTTGTCCTGTCTGAATTGCTTTTTTTGAGACACACATCCTGCAGGCACCGCTCATACAGAACATTTCATTGCACGGACGGCCTTCCTGCATACCAAATTGCTCCGCATAGCTGCGGTTCACCATAACAACGCGCTGGGAAAGATCCAATACGCGCAACATGTCCTGCATTGCATCCATTACGCCAAGCAGGATTTCCGCGCTAGATCTAAGCATCGTTACCTCCATTATTTCAGCAAAGTGTGATCGATAGTTCTTTAAAACGGATTATTCTTGTTCACGGATATGCCGCTTGGCAGTTTCTACAAATTCGGCGTTCATCTTTTGGAGTTCTTCCCCCACCAATGTTCCACGGGTTTCATACTCCTCAAGCGCAATTGCGTTCAGACGGGCACGCTCCGCTTCCCCAACTTCGTCAAGTTCCGGAATTTCAACAGGCATGCCATCAATAATGGTAATCTGTTTTTTCATTATATCACGCTCCTGCTCTTGCACTCAATAATAGGGATGGTGTTGTTCACTTTAAATATACCATAAGATTTGATGAATCTCGACAGATTTCGACGTTATAGATTTGGTGAATGTTTCCTTTTCATACTTCCATATCAGCGGTATAATGAGTCGTACATGAAAAATATCCTTAGATAAGGAGGTGCTCCATGCTCATTGTTGATCGCTTTGAAGGCCGCTATGCCATCTGCGAATGCGAAGACGGTACGCTCATACATATTGCCAAAGACTTGCTTCTAAAAACCGTACAGGAAGGAGATGCGCTCGATTCCTGGGAAGACATGTTTGTCACAGACATGGCGCAAACCAGTTCCCGAAAAAGCCGTATCCGTGAAAAAATGGAGTATCTGTTTTCGCGGGAGAGCAATTAAACAACAAATACGAGCAGCAATATGCCCATTGTTAGTGAAACAAGGGAGAGCAGCCAAGCGCCGAACGCGCCAAGCCTCTGCCCTTTTTTTCTGCAATGAATGATATACGCGCCGCCGTATAGAACGGCGATCCCTTCGAATATCGCAAACAGTACCAATCGGGTCCCTCCCAGCTTTTTGCATTCGCCTTACATCACAAACTATTCCACCCTGGAACCTGTCGGGTTGTATTCAATGAACGCCGTCACATCAAACTCCGCCCGGATCTGCTGGTATACGTCTCTAAACGAGTATGCCTCCCATCTCTTTGTGTCCGTAAACTGCCGCACAGCCACCTCCCCCAAATCAAACGAATCGCACCCGAGCTGCTGGCATGCAAGGAATACCTGCTGCATTCCGTTTTCCAGATACGCCTCAATATCCCGTTTGACCGCCTCCTTGTCAATTCCCGCAACCGCCGCCGGCTGCTCGACTGAAGCGTAAACCGAAACCTTGAACAACGCCTCTTTGTTTTCCCCCAGCGAAAGCTTTACCTGCGGGGTTCCTTTCCTGGTAAGCAATATACTTACATTATCGCCATTTTGATCTTTGAGTTGAATTCGCCCATTCTTGAATTCCCCCTTACCCATAAGCATTAGTTGTGTAT
>JAEXTB010000313.1 GCA_023453725.1 Bacillota bacterium
ATTGATACTCGATCTTGCAAAAGACGGTAAGGGTGTGGTCATGGTATCTTCCGAAATGCCCGAGCTTCTGGGCATATGTGACCGCATCCTCGTCATGAGCAATGGCCGCATGAGCGGCATTGTCGAACGGGGAAAAGATTTCGGTATGATAGCGGGCGAACAGGAAACCATCATGCGCCTAGCAGCAAAATACGTTTAGGGAACCGGGGGCAGCAGTATTATGGAAAAAGTAAAAGCAAACAATCCCAAAAAGGTCGGAGAGTTTCTGCTCAACTACGCGCTCTATTTTATATTGGGCGTTATCATCCTCGCGGTCATCATCATAGAGCCGAAATTTGCCACGCTTTCGAACTTCATCAACATCCTCAAGCAGGCTTCCACCAAGGGCATATTGGCCCTGGGCTGCGCGGGGCTTATTGTCTTGGCCGGTACCGACCTTTCCATTGGCCGCGTGCTGGGCCTTTCCGCTGCGGTGGCGGCGTCACTGGTGCAGTCTACGCAGTATGCGTCAAGAATGTACCCGCAAATCACGGAGCCCGTCAGCCTGTGGATTCCGTTTGCGCTCTCCATCCTTGTGGCAGTGATATTCAGCTTGATCAACGGTTTTGGCGTAGCAAAACTGCACCTGCATGCATTCATCATCACGCTGGGTACACAGTTGATCGCATACGGTACAACCTGTATCTATATTGAATCGCAGCCCTCCGGTTCGGCGCAGGCGCTGTCCACGTTTGAACAGCCCTTCCTCGATATCGTGAACAATACGGTGAAACTATCGGATACCATAAAAATTCCATACGTTATTTTCTACTTCCTGATATTGGCTGTGATCATGTACTTTATCTGGAACAAGACGACGCTCGGCAAGAATATGTTTGCGGTGGGCGGCAATGAAGAGGCCGCTGCGGTTTCAGGCGTCAACGTGCCAAAGACCATCATGCTGGTGTACCTGATGGCTGGCGTGCTCTATGGTATTGCGGCGTTCCTGGAGGCTGCGCGCGTGCAGTCCGTTGGCGCAAACACGGGTATCAACTATGAACTTGATGCCATTTCCGCGTGCGTTATCGGCGGCGTCTCCTTCTCGGGCGGCGTCGGCAATATTCCAGGCGTAGTGGTGGGCAGTATTATCCTGCAGGCAATCAACTACTCGCTCTACTTCCTGGGAATCAACGCGTACCTACAGTACATCATCAAAGGCTTGATCATCATACTCGCCGTGGCAATCGACGTACGCAAGTACCTCGCCAAGAAATAAGCGCGATATGGAGAGCGAAAAATCCAATTCCCGGCCTTTGAAGCTGCCGGACGGCCAAACGGTGTTTAGCGATAAGCCCGTTGAGAAAAGGCGATATAAGCTGTATGACAAAATCAAGATTTCCAAACAGGGTATGGATCTGGTGATTGCAGTCATCGTGGGGCTTCTGTTGCTTTGCCTGGTAGTCGGCATCGCGCTTGCACGCGGCTGATTTGCGGGGTACAATAAGAAAAACGAATATGGTTGCCCTGCAATTTTCTGCGGGGCAACCATTTCTATGAAGTTCTCATTTGCCAGATCGGGAAAGGAGTATTCATAAAATGCAGTACATGGACATAAAAGGAATTCCTGTTCCGGTGTCACGCCTAGTTTTTGGCTGCGCATTTCCCGCAATGCTGCGCGGCGAGGACGTAGGGGAAACGCTTGATGCGGCGCTCGAAGCGGGCATTAACGCATTTGACACTGCTGAAAATTATCAGGGCAGCGAAGCCGCTTTGGGGCGCTGGCTCAAAAGTCGCAATGTGCGGGATAACATTGTTCTCATCACAAAAGGGGCACATCCGTATGGCGGCGTTGACCGTGTAACGCCCAACGAAATTTCCCGGGACATTGAACAATCCCTGGAACACTTAAACACAGACCATATTGATTTATACTTTCTTCACCGGGATGATCCGAATGTGGAGGTCGGCCCCATTGTAGAACTGCTGCATGCTTATCGGGAGCAAGGAAAAATCGACCTCTTTGGCGGTTCCAACTGGACGGCGGCGCGCATTGCCGAGGCGAACGCCTACGCAAAAGCGCATGGCCTGTATCCGTTTGCGGCATCAAGCCCTCAGTTTGGCCTTGCCGTTATGGTGAGGGACCCTTGGGGCGGCAGCGGCGGGTGTCTTAGCATTTCAGCGCCCGAACAGGAAAACGAGCGCGCGTGGTATCTTGAACAGGATATGCCCATATTTGCATACTCCGGATTGGGCCACGGCATCCTTTCCGGTAAATTGAAAAGCCAGGATTGGGAGCGCGCCGGAGAATTCCTCAACCAGGACGCCGTATTCGGCTACCATGCGCCCATCAATTATGGGCGGCTCGCTCGTGCCGAAGAACTTGCGGCACAAAAAGGCTGCACGGTTGCGGATATCGCAATCGCCTGGGCGCTGCACCAGAAGCTTGCGGTGTTTCCGATCATTGCGGCCAGCTCGCCCGCACATGTAAAAAAGAACACGGCTGCCCTGAATGTCGCTTTGACAGAGAAAGAGTGCGCCTACCTTGCCTCGGGCACGGGAGACGTTAAAATCTAATATCACTTTAGGAGGGAACAGTATGAAAGAGGCGATGAAGCAGGAAGTCCTGCTTGCCAACAAACAGCTTCAAAGCTCCGGTCTTGCGATATTCACCTGGGGGAACGTGAGCGCAATCGACCGGGAAACAGGAGAAGTTGTCATCAAGCCGAGCGGCGTTCCGTATGAAGAACTCCGCGTAGAAGATTTGGTCGTTACCGACCTGTATGGCAAAGTGCTCGAAGGGAAACTCCGTCCCAGCTCCGATCTTGCAACCCACCTGGTGCTCTACCGCAATTTCCCCGGCATTGGCAGTGTTGCACACACGCATTCCCGCATGGCGACCGCATGGGCGCAGGCAGGAAGGGACATTCCCGCGTTTGGCACGACACATGCGGATTATTTCTATGGCCCAATTCCTTGCGCGCGCAAGCTTTCTGCAGAAGAAATCGGCGGCGCGTATGAGGAGGAAACAGGAAACGTAATTGTGGAAACATTCCGCAACCGCAATATTGATCATGTGGCAGTTCCCGCAGTGCTCATCCACGGCCACGGCCCCTTTGCGTGGGGCAAGGACGCGCATGAGTGCGTGCATAACGCAATTGTACTCGAAGAGGTCGCGGCAATGGCATCTGTCACCGTTACCGTCAAGTCGGATGCTGCTCCGGTGGACCAGCACTTACTTGACAAGCATTATTTCCGTAAGCACGGCAAAAACGCCTATTACGGTCAGAAATAAAGTGTAGACAAAACAAAACCGGCGGGATATCCCGCCGGTTTTTTGCGCATTTGGTTACATCAACTCTACGATATCATAGCCAAGATACGTATCAAACGCCTCGCGGATGGCATCCTCCACGTGAGCAAGCACCAGGCTGACATGATGCCTGAAGCCTTCCTTGCAGATGCCCTTCAATACGGTTTGCAAATGGGGAATTTCCGCAACGCCCGCGCAGCCAAAGAACGCATCCTCAATGGGATCCTCGGTCATGCGGCCTTCGCCCACATAAAACACAAGCCGGCCTTCATCGGTCTTCGCGCTCAAATATGTCATGGGGCCCGGCTTTACCCTGCCTTGGTTGCAGCCCCAGGCAACGCCGCCCAATTCTTCCTTACCCTTGTCGAGCATCTTGTGGGAAATGGTGTAGCCTTTCCCGGTCATCAGCGAAGGAGCTACCGAGCCGCAATGGAACAGGATACACTTGTCGGGATCGTCTCCAAAGTTGTTGTTCCAATCCATGCACACGGGAGGCAGATCGGAAGCGGCCTGCAGCGCAAGCATGGCAATGGCGTTGCATACGTCAAGCTCGCACGCGATGGGCAGATCTTCCTCGTCGTGGAACAACCCCATTACCTGGCAGGGCGCAATGCGGAAAGCGTCCTGCAGCTCGTTCCAGCAGCGAAGGCCGATGGCTTTGAGATCATAGTACGCGGCGATTTCTTTGAGCGCCACATACAGCCGGGCCTGATTGTCAAGCTGCTCTGCGGGAACGGCGCTGGTATCGGCGGCATTTGCGATCTTTTCACGGGCGGCCTTGAACGCGGCGCTTTCAGGGTCCACTGCCCGCATTTGCGCAAAGAGCTGAGTCAAATCCAACGATTCCGTATTAATGTCATACCGCTGCAAAGCAAGCTCGTCAAAACGGATGGTCTTAAACGCGGTGGTGCGCGCGCCGATTGCGCCCACGTTCACGCTGCGCAGCGTTTTTACAATGCTGCAAGTCTGCGCAAAGGTAACAAGCTGCTTTTTGAACGCGTCGCTGCTTGGATGGCATACGTGCGGTTCAAACACAGTAAACGCAATATTCGCCTGGCGGAATACGTCCGCAATGGAAAGCTTACCGCAGAACGAATCACGCCTGCTTGCAAAATCCATTTTGCCGATCTCGTCGGGATATGCCTGCAGCAAAATCGGAACGCCCGCATCCTTCAGGGCGTTTAATGCGCCATTTTCATCTCCGAAGTTGGGCAGGGAAAGGATCACGCCGTCAAACTTGCCCCGGTTTTCTTCCAGGAATTTGGCGTAGGTCCTGCCTTCGGCCAGCGTTTCCACCGCGCCAAAGCGGGTGAGGGAAGGATCCATTTCAATGGTTTCAAAGCCCAAAGCATGAACAGCAGCGTACATTTCATCCCGCGCGGATGCAATGAGTTCTCCGGGGAAAAAGCCGCGGTTTCCAAAATAGAGCGCGAATGTGAGCTTGGCCATGTGTTCTCCTCCTGAATGGTTTAGATTTGCGTGGTCTATGTATGGTAAATGGATTTGATCGCAGGATATATGCGCCGGTAGTGCTGCATTCGGTTAGCGTAGATTGCGGCATTTGCCTGATTTGGGTAAAAAGTTTCACTGCGCTGTGCAAGGGTGCTTGCGGCTGCCGCAAGATCGGGGATATCGCCCAACGCGTAGGCACACAGAAGCGCAAGACCCATGGTGCCGGTTTCTTTTATCGCCAGCGTGTGGACAGGGCGGTTCATAATATCGGCTTTTAGCTGCATGAGCAGGCGCGATTTGGTGCTGCCGCCCACTGCAGTCACCTCATTGACAGGCAGCCCGCAGGACTGGAGCAGTTCCGCGTTGTATTGCATTTCGTAGCATATGCCCTCCAGCACAGCCTTGTAGCAGTCCCCACGGGTTGTTGCAACAGTGAGCCCTAGAAATGCGCCGCCAAGCGTAGAATC
Organism: Bacillota bacterium; assembly: GCA_023453725.1. Lineage (GTDB taxonomy): Bacteria > Bacillota > Clostridia > Christensenellales > CAG-138 > JAEYLA01. The sequence continues at coordinate 5,209 of JAEXTB010000313.1, forward strand.
GATATACGGGGTGCCGGAGCCGCCCACGTGCGGCAAAAAGTACAGGGAAGTGGGGGCTTTGGGACACCCTGCTTCCATCATCGCAAACAGGCTCCCGCCGTTCTCTGCGGCATATTGTGCGCGTTCTTTTTCAAAACATTCCTGGTACCAACGGATGCTCGTACCGGAAGACGCATTGAACGCAAGCGTCAAGTAACTGTTTTCAAACACATACGGCTCGCTGCAGAAGTTATATTGCGCCATATTGGGGGTGACGTCTCCGCCATGTATCATCAGCGATATGCATTCGCTGGACCCCATACCGTCCACAGAATCGCCCCGGTTTACAACACCGCCGCCAAGCGCCGCAAGCATTTGATCATGTCCGCCCGCAACCACAGTCAGAGTGGCGCCAAGCCCCAGTTCGGCAGCAACCGAAGGAAGAATTCTGCCAATACGGGTTCCCGCGCGGACCGGTGTGGAAAACCCATCGGTGGAAAGCCCTAACCTGGATGAGACCTCTTCCGACCAGCGGCTTTGCATGACGTCAAAAAGCATCGTACGTGAAGCCAAGGAATAGTCAATGACCCGTTCGCCTGTCAGAAGAAAGCCGATATAATCTCCAAAGAGCATGACGTGTTTTGTGGCATGTAAGAGCTCCGGTTGGTGCTTCTTGATCCATAGAAGCTTGTTTGCCGTATACATGGGGTTTGCAGCGGTACCGGTAATGGCCTGCGCACGCTCGGGAGGGATGGCGGCCAGTATATCGGCCACTTCCTCGCTGCCGCGTATGTCTGAATAAAAAATACTGTTGGAGAGCACCTGATCCTGGTCGCCGAGAAGTACGGCAGCCTCTCCGAACGAAGCGATCGCCAGCGCGGTAATCTCCGGGCGCGAGATACGCCTGATTGCCCGTTTGACAGCTTCCCACACGGCGCGCGCATCAATCTCAATATAGCCGGGCTTGGGGGAGATTGGGGCGTATTCCTCATGCGCAAACGCAACCACTGCGCCTGTATGATCCACAACGGAGGCTTTGCAGCTGGATGTGCCTACATCCAAACCGATATATGGCATGTATGAGCTCCCTTCGGAAAACATAGACGTTTTACTGTGATATGTAACTTCAGTATACCACACCAAGCCCAAACGGAAAACGGACGTCGGTAGACTTTTGAACGTAAAGTTAATGAAAAAATGATAACAGGCCAAATCATTTGCGGTACATGTGATAGCACAATCATACTATAACTGTACGTAAAATACAACATATTCAATACTACTATTCTGTTCTATGTTGTATTATATATCAAAAACAAGTACAACTTTTAATTTTGATACGGCCATGTTGTATTTTGCTGCCATATCCTTTATACTGTAAAGCAGATAAAAAACAGCGTTCAAACGGTCTCTCGGGTCTAAGTTCTTCAAGCAGGAGACTATCAACTTGGCAAAAAACGGCACGAAATATATGCGCCTTGCGGCCTCCATCCGCGCTCTTTTAGAATCCGGGGAACTGCACCGGGGGGACAGGCTGTATTCCGAACACGCGCTCTGTATGAAGTTTCAAGTCAGCCGGCAGACAGCCCGCCAGGCGCTCAAAGAGCTTGAGGCCGAAGGGCTGATTGAACGAAGGCGGGGGAGCGGAACATACATAGCTAAGGACATGCTTGTGCAAAGGAAGCCCACCATGTCCATCGGAATCATCAGTTCGTACCTGGACGATTACATTTTTCCCAACCAAACCAAGGGTGTGGAGCGTGTGCTGAGCGAAAACGGTTACAGCATGCATCTTGGCATTACGTACGATAAAACATATCACGAAGCGAAACACCTGCGGGCAATGCTCGAACGGGATGTGGACGGCGTATTGGTGGAACCTGCAAAAAGCGCGCTGCCGCATGTCAATGCATCATACTATCAGGAATTTCTGCGCCGGGGAATCCCGATGCTGCAGGTCAATACGTTTGTAAAAGGGTTAGATGTTCCCTATGTTGCGGTGGATGATGCACGCGGCGGATATCTTGCGTGTATGCACCTGATCAAAATGGGACACCGGCACATAGGGGGCATATTCAAGCACGATGATAACCAGGGGCATCTGCGTTACCAGGGCTTTATGAAAGCTTTGAATGAAAATGATCTGCTGGTGAATGAGGAACATGTCTACTGGTACTCTACCGAGGACCGTGAAACGCTGTTTGCCTTAAAAGACTCTCGGCTGGTTTCGCGCATGGGCGGCTGCACGGCCGTATTCTGCTATAACGATCAGGTGGCGCTCGCTTTTATGGAGCAATTGCGCCAAAGCGGGCTGCAGGTCCCCAAAGATGTATCCGTTGTCGGATATGACGATTCTAATCTCGCTACGGTAAGCGTTCCCGCGCTCACCTCCATCGTGCATCCGGGGCTGGTATTGGGCGAGCTTGCAGCGCAGCAGCTGCTGCAATTGATTGCGCAGCCCTCGTCTCCAGCGGGATACCTGTTTGAACCGCGGCTGGTGGAGCGTGAATCGGTGAGACGATTGCTGCCTGAAGAGTCAAAAGACTGATATATTTCGATTTTGTAATAAGCAGGAGGAGGATGATCTATGAAAAAATATGCCATCGGTGTTGATTTTGGTACGCTGTCCGGCCGCGCTCTGATTGTGGATGTAACAACGGGGGAGGAGCTGTGTGACAGCACGCTTGAGTATGCACATGCGGTTATGGATGAACGGCTGCCCGGCGGCGCGCGCCTGGGGCACGATTGGGCGCTGCAGCACCCGCAGGATTATTTGGACGTGTTCGCAAAGACTGTGCCGGAGGTCCTAAAAAAGAGCGGGATTGACGCTGCGGACGTGATTGGCGTGGGTGTGGACTTTACCGCCTGCACCGTGGTGCCCGTAAAAGCGGATGGGACTCCGCTGTGCTTTTTGAAGGAATATGAAAATACACCGCACGCTTATATCAAGCTATGGAAGCACCATGCCGCGCAGGATGAGGCGAACAAGCTCAACAAAATTGCCGAAGAGCGCGGGGAAAGCTTTTTGAAGCGCTACGGCGGCAAGATTTCTTCGGAATGGCTGTTCCCGAAGATCTGGCAAGTGCTTGACGAAGCACCGGAAATTTACGCCGCAGCGGATTATTTTATTGAAGCGGCGGACTGGGTCGTTTGGCAGCTGACCGGCAAGCAGACGCGCAACGCATGCACGGCCGGGTATAAAGGCATGTGGCATAAGCGCTTGGGCTATCCTTCCCCTGAATTTTTCAAGGCGCTTGACCGGCGTATGGAGAATTTAGTAGAAGATAAGCTTAGTTGCCCTGTTTCCCCATTGGGCGTCAAAGCCGGTGAAATCACGGAGCAGGCCGCGAAACTGACCGGGCTGTTGCCGGGAACTGCCGTTGCCGTTGCCAATGTGGATGCGCATGTCACCGTGCCCGCGTGCAAAATTGCGGGACCGGGCAAAATGCTTGCTATCATGGGCACTTCTACCTGCCATATGATGGTGGGTACGGAAGAGAAAGAGGTTCCCGGCATGTGCGGCGTGGTGGAGGATGGCATACTGCCCGGCTATTATGGCTATGAGGCAGGGCAATCCTGCGTGGGTGATCATTTTGCGTGGTTCGTAGAAAATTGCTGCCCGGCCGCCTATGTTGAGGAAGCCAAAGCAAAAGGCATTTCCGCGCATCAGCTGCTTACCGAAAAAGCCCAAGAGCTCAAGGTTGGGGAAAGCGGCCTAGTGGCGCTCGATTGGTGGAACGGAAACCGCTCGGTGCTTGTGGATGTGGATTTAACCGGCGTGATGCTGGGCATGACGCTTGCCACAAAGCCGGAGGAAATGTACCGCGCCCTGATTGAGGCGACTGCCTACGGCACCAGAAAGATCATTGAAACATTCCGTAAAAGCGGCGTAGAAGTAAGCGAATTCATCGCTTCCGGCGGCATTTCCCAGAAAAACCCCATGGCCATGCAGATTTATGCCGATGTGCTCAATATCCCCATACGCATTGGCGGAAGCGCGCAGGGTCCGGCATTGGGTTCCGCGATATTCGGCGCGGTTGCTGCGGGCAAGGAAAAAGGCGGGTATGAAAGCGTGTTTGAAGCGGCAGGCATCATGGGCAAATTGAAGGATATTACCTATACGCCCATTCCGGAAAACGCAAAAGTGTATGACGAACTGTACGCCGAGTACGATCTCCTGCATGAATATTTTGGCCGTGGCACCAACGACGCGATGAAGCGCCTGAAAGCGATTCGCAGCCGCGCAACATCGATATAAGGAGCTTAACATGAAAAAGTCTGAAAAGTACGAATTGCTCAAATACGCCGGGGATTTATCCGCTCTTTTGGGAATGAAGGCGTACACCCTTCAGGACGGCCGTGCAAAGGGTCTGCGCGCAATCGACATCAAGAACGGGCGCGGGCTTGAGTTGACGGTATTGCCGGACAGGGGAATGGATATTCCTTATCTCTCTTTCCGCGGAACAAACCTTGGCTTTGTGTCAAAGGTAGGGCTTGCGGGGCCGGAATACTATGTGGAAGATGGAGATCACGGCTTTTTGCGCAATTTTACAGCCGGATTTTTGACCAACTGCGGCATTACCTACGCGGGACCCTCCCATGTGGACGAAGGACGCCCTTACGGGCTGCACGGCCCGCTTTCCAACACCCCTGCGGAAAATGTGAATAAGGAACTTACCTACGAAGGGGAGGAAGCCGTATTGCGCGTTTCGGGTTCCATGCGGCAGACGCGCGTGTTTGGCGAGAATGTGTACCTGCACCGTACGATGACGGTGGAAACGGAGGCAAACGTCATCCGCTTTTCGGACGCCATTGAAAACTGCGGGTTTGAAGCGCAGCCGGTGATGAACCTCTACCACTTCAACTTGGGGTATCCGATGCTGGATGCGGGCGCCAAGGCATATTTCAGCACCAATACCGTTACCCCGCGCACGCCTTTTGCCGAGCAGGAACTGAGCGAGCATCAGCTTATGATTGCGCCGGAAGTGGACCGGGAAGAGCAGTGCTATTTCCACAGCGGCGGTGCAGGCGGCCAGTTTGCGATGCTTCACAACAAAAAGCTCAATATCGCGGTCGTCATCCATTACAATCCCGCCCAGTGCCCGGTGCTTTGCGAATGGAAGTGCATGCGCGCGGGCGACTATGCGCTGGGGCTTGAACCCACCATGTCCGGTGTACAGTCCCGCCCCGAAGCGCGGGATAAGGGCGAATTGCAGTATGTGGAGCCCGGTGAAACGCTGCAAGTGGATCTGCGCGTAGAAATACTTGACGATCCCGATGAAATCTCAAAGTATATCGCCCTCTCGGGAGGAGACAAATAATAAATCAGCTTACCACAAAGGCGGGCTTTCAGGAATTCCTGAAGGCCCGCCTTTTGTATGTTGCATGTCGGAACATTTTGAGCAACGCTGAAAGAAGGATGGAAATGCGAAGTACGGTATAGGCTATGTTTAAATGAAAGCGGCGCCATACCCAAATTCCCTCGTTTTTTTTGCTTGCGCCGGTGCTCCAAGACGGTCCAAAGACGGCATATTTTTACAAAACCTGAGGTTTTCTGGCATGTTATGCCGCTTGACAACATACCACGAGAGCATTATTATTAGTTAGTCAATCTAAGTATTGCAGGAGGATCACCCAATTGGATGAGTTTTCGGCGCATTTAAACGAACTGTTCGTTGATACGTTCCGCAATATCCTCAAGGTGGAAGAAAAGACGCTCGAAACCAGCGTGATGAATCTGACCATCAATGAACTGCATCTGATCGAATCGATAGGCAAATGCAACGAAGATGGCAGGACCATCAGCTCCATTGCGGAGGACATGCGCATTACGCTTCCCTCCGTGACGGTCGCCATCAACAAGCTTGCGGCAAAAGGATATGTGGAAAAAGTGCGCGGTGCGGCGGACAGCCGCACTGTCTATGTCAAACTCACCAAAAGCGGGAAAAAGGCGGATGCCGCCCACCGATATTTCCATGAAAACATGGTCAGAAACGTATTGCGGGAAATGAACGAAGAGGAGCGCAGCGCGCTGATGAAAGGCGTCATGAAGCTCAACGCGTTCTTCAAGGGCAAGATCAAGACTGCGGAGGCATAAATGAGTTTCTCAATATTAGGTACCGGCAGCGCGCATCCAAAGCGCGTTGTCACAAACGATGAACTTTCCACAATGGTGGAGACTTCGGATGAATGGATCAGTACCCGCACGGGCGTAAGGGAACGGCGGGTGCTTACAGACGAAACGCTGATCGATATCGCGCTTCTCGCCGCAAAAAATGCGCTTTGTGACGCAGGGGTGGAGCCAGAAGCGCTTGACCTCATCATTTGCGCGACAATCCGGAACGAATACATCACCCCCACGCTTTCCTGCGTGCTTCAAAAAGAGCTTGGCGCTACATGCCCGGCGATGGACATCAATGCCGCCTGCTCCGGTTTTTTGTATTCGCTTGATGTAGCGGATGGCTATTTCGCAAGAAAGCGCGTACGGAAAGTGCTTGTTGTGGCGGCGGAAGCCATGAGCAAAATGGCGGATTGGACAGACCGCGCAACCTGCGTGCTCTTTGGGGACGCTGCGGGTGCAGTTGTTCTCGGAGAAGGGGAAGACCTCCTATCCCTCCGGGTTACTGCAAGCGGCAACGATGAGCATCTTGTCATCCCCAATGTGCAGGGAAACAGCCCGTTTTCGAAGTTTGAACCACGGGACCCGTATGTGTATATGAACGGGCAGGAGGTTTACAAATTCGCCGTTTCTTCCATCTGTCAGGACCTTGCCGCCGTTATCGCTGAGGCGGGCTTGCAGCAGGAACAAATCCATCATGTGCTGCCCCACCAGGCAAACAGCCGTATTATTGAGGCAGCAAAGGGGCGGCTTGCGATCCCGCCGGAACGGTATCACATGAACATTTCCCGCTTTGGCAACACATCTGCCGCAAGCATTCCGGCACTTCTGGATGAATGCAACCGTGCGGGAGTGCTTAAAAAAGGCGAATTTCTGGCCTTGAGCGCATTTGGCGGAGGCTTCACAACAGGGGCCTGCGTCCTGCGCTGGTGCAAAGGGCAATAAATTTCAGGAGGCATTTAATTATGATCTTAGAAAAAGTGGTACGCATTCTCAAGGACTATAAGGACATTGAAGCAGGGAGCATCACACCGGACACCACGTTTGAATCGCTGGGACTCGATTCGCTTGACCGCGTCGAGCTTGCCATGAGTGTGGAAGAGGAGTTTTCCATCCAACTGGAGCTGACGGAAGCCATGCGAACCATACAGGGCCTCATCGACGCAATCGAAGAACAATTGAAGTTAAAGGAGAACAACGCATGAAGACCCCGCTGTGCGGTCTTTTGGGGATCGAATACCCGGTGCTGCAGGGTGGCATGGCCTGGGTGGCGGACGCCTCCCTGGCCTCGGCCGTCAGCAACGGCGGCGGCCTTGGGATCGTTTCTGCCATGAATGCGGATGCCGAGTGGCTGCGCAATGAAATCAGAAACACCCGCGCCCGTACCGCAAAGCCCTTTGGCGTAAACATCATGCTGATGAGCCCGTATGTGGAAGAAGTGGCCCAGGTGGTCATTGAAGAGCGCGTGCCGGTGGTTACAACGGGTGCTGGCAATCCTTCCCGCTTCATGGGCAAATGGATTGACGCCGGTATTAAGGTTATTCCCGTGGTGCCGTCTACTGCGGTTGCCAAGCTTGTGGCGCGCAGCGGCGCAAGCGCGGTGATTGCGGAAGGCGGCGAGTCGGGCGGGCATGTCGGCGATCTTACCACAATGGTGCTGGTTCCCCAGGTGTGCGACGCGGTGGATATTCCCGTGATTGCCGCTGGGGGTATTGCGGATGGCCGCGGTGTTGCCGCGGCGCTCTTGCTGGGCGCGGTTGGCATACAGGTCGGGACAAGGTTCCTTGTCGCCAATGAATGCACCATTCACCAGAACTACAAGGATCGCATCCTGCAGGCCAAGGATATCGATACCGCTACGGCGGGCAAGCGCCTGGGGCATCCCGTACGCGCGCTCAAAAACCCGTTTATGCGGGAGTTTATCCGCCGGGAATACGACAGCAGCATTCCCAACGAGGAGCTCGAGCGCTATGGCGCGGGCGCACTGCGCCTTGCCGCCCGCGAAGGGGATGTAAAAAACGGCAGCGTGATGGCTGGGCAGGCGGCAGCCATGATAACCAAGGAGCAGCCTGCGTGTGACATCATCCGTGAACTGATGGAAGAAGCGGAAACGCTCTTAAAAGGAGCCTGCAAATGGGTGCAGTAGCCTTCTTGTTTGCGGGGCAGGGCGCGCAATACCCCGGCATGGGGGAGTCTCTATCTCACTGCTCCCCGGCTGCGCAAGCCGTATTCGCTATGGCGGACGCGCTGCGGCCTGGCACAAGCAACCAGTGCTTTCAAGGTACAAAAGAGGAACTCAGCCGCACTGTAAATACGCAGCCATGCCTTTTTGCGGTGGACTTGGCAGCGGCTTGCGCTGTGCGTGAGGCGGGCATCGTACCTCAAGCCGTCTGCGGCTTCTCATTGGGGGAGGTTGCGGCGCTTACATACGCCAATGCGTTCTCCCATGCGGATGGGTTCCGCCTTGTATTAAAAAGGGCGGAAGCCATGCAGCGGGCGGCGGAACAAAAAAAAGGCGGTATGGCGGCGGTGCTCAAGCTTTCCAATGAAACGGTGGAAATGCTGTGCGCTTCCCATCCGGGCGTATATCCGGTCAACTACAATTGTCCCGGCCAGTTGGTGGCGGCGGGCGAACAGGCTGCGCTGGAGCGTTTTTGCAACTCTGTACAGCTTGCAGGCGGCAGGGCAATGCCCCTTGCGGTCAACGGCGCGTTTCATTCCCCTTATATGGCGGAAGCGGCGGAGGAATTTTATCAGCTATTATCCGATTTTTCTTTTCACACCCCCTCCTGCCCCGTGTATGCCAATGTTACGGCGGAACCATATGCGCCCCCTTATGCCAACCTGCTTGCACTACAGATTGCGTCCCCGGTGCGTTTTGAGCAATCCATACGCGCCATGGCGCAAGCGGGCATCGATACGTTTGTGGAAGTCGGCCCCGGGAAAACGCTGACCGGACTCGTCAAGAAGATACTGCCGGAAGCCAAAGCCTGCAATGTACAGGATGAAGAAAGCCTGCGGGAAACATTGCAAGCTCTTACAGGAGGAAAAGCATGTTAAAGGGGAAAACCGCGCTTGTCACAGGCGCATCCCGCGGCATAGGCCGCGCTATCGCGCTCTCTCTTGCAAAGGAGGGCGCGCAGATCGCGCTTGTATACGCGGGCAATACGGCAGCGGCGGAAGAAGCTGTTGAACAGGTGCGCGCGCTTGGCGTGAAAGCGGAAAGCTTCCGATGCGATGTTGCGGATCACGCCGCAACAAAGGATATGATTGCGGAGGTGCTCGCGGCGTTTGGGTCAATCGATATCCTGGTCAACAACGCGGGCATCACACGGGACGGCCTTTTGCTGACCATGAAAGAAGCAGATTATGACGCGGTGCTTGATACCAACCTCAAAGGGGCGTATAACACCATCAAGCATGTTGTTCCGCACTTTATCAAGAAGCGCAGCGGCCGCATCATCAACATTTCTTCTGTGGCAGGGCTGATGGGCAATGCCGGTCAGGCCAATTATTCCGCGGCCAAGGCAGGGCTGATCGGTCTGACAAAATCCGTCGCAAAGGAGCTTGCCGCGCGGAACATTACCTGCAACGCGGTTGCTCCCGGCTTTATTGAGACGGATATGACGGAACAGCTTTCCGAGCGCGTACAGCAGGCGCTTCTCGATGCCATCCCGCTTAAGCGCATGGGAACTGCCGGGGATGTGGCAGGCCTTGTCGCATTTCTTTGCGGCCCCTCGTCAGCGTACATCACCGGTGAGGTCATTCGTGTGGATGGCGGCCTTGCAATGTAATACGTGACGCGATAGCGGCACCTTAGCGGCGCAGGGAGCGGGCAGATTTATTCCGCCCGCGAGATCAAGCGCCAGATTTAAATATATACGCTTCCCGTAACAATTGGAGGAGTATGAGTATGAGAAGAGTTGTTATCACCGGCATGGGGGTGATTTCCCCCGTCGGCAATACGCTGGACACGTTTTGGAATAACCTTTCCAATGGCGTCTGCGGCATTGATTTTATTACCAGATTTAATACCGAAGGCATCAAAGTCAGAATAGCGGCGGAAGTCAAAGAGTTTGACCCGACGCAATATATGGAGAAGGGCGAAGCGAGGAAGACAGACCTCTATGCCCAGTACGCCATTGCGGCGGCAGCGCAGGCCATGCAGCAGAGCGGGCTTACGGTACAGGATCCGTTCCGCTTTGGCGTGTACATCGGCTCCGGCATCGGCGGCATGGAAACGTTCATGGGCGAGTGCCAGAAGCTCCTTGAGCAAGGGCCGCGCCGCGTTTCCCCGCACTTTATCCCGATGATGATCTCAAACATCGCGGCGGGCAGCATTGCCATTAAGTATCATGCGATGGGGCCGTGTTTGCCGGTGGTCACCGCGTGCGCTACCGCTTCCCACGCAATCGGCGAGGCGTTCCGCGCCATTAAGCACGGCTATGCAGACGCCATACTGGCGGGCGGCGCCGAAGCCGCGCTCAATCCGCTTGGGGTTGCCGGGTTTACCAATTGCATGGCGCTTTCCACCCGCAACGACCCCCTTGACAGTTCCATCCCCTTTGATAAACGCAGGGACGGCTTTGTCATGGGCGAAGGCGCGGGCGTACTGGTACTTGAAGAGTATGAGCACGCAAAAGCGCGGGGCGCAACCATATTCGGTGAGGTTGCGGGCTACGGCAATACGTGCGACGCACACCATGTCACGGCTCCGCATCCGGAATCGGTAAGCGCTGCGCAGGCGATCCGCCTTGGTATGGAAGAGGCGAAGTTGACACCTGAGGATGCAAGACACCTTTACATCAATGCGCACGGCACAAGCACGCCGCTCAATGATAAGGCGGAGACGCTTGCTATTAAGCTTGCATTTGGCGCGCACGCGCATGAAACCATGGTCAGCTCTACCAAGTCCATGACGGGGCATATGCTCGGCGCCGCGGGCGCGGTGGAGGCAATCGCTTCCATCATGGCGCTTTATACCGGCACGGTACCGCCCACCATCGGGTACAAAGAGCCGGATCAAGAATGCGATCTTGACGTTGTGCCCAATGTATCGCGTAAGGCCAACCTAAACTACGCGCTGTCGCTTTCTTTGGGCTTTGGCGGGCACAATGCCTGCCTGGCGTTTAGAAAGCCGGAGGAACACGCATGAATTTAAAAAACATCAAGGAACTGGTTCAGCTTCTTGAGCGCTCCAACCTGACGGTGCTGGAGGTCTCGGAGGCGGATACGAAGATCCGTCTGGAAAAAAGCGCAGTGCCGCAGCCCATACAGGAAGCGGTTGCTGTTTCCGCGCAGCCGCAGCAAGTATCTGCCGTTTCCGCACCCGACGGCGCAGTGGATTTCAACAACATCGTGGAGATCAAATCCCCGATGGTCGGCGTGTATTATGCTTCTCCCTCGCCGGACGCGAAACCCTTTGTTTCTGTCGGGTCTAAGGTCAAAAAGGGCGATGTGCTGTGCATTATTGAAGCGATGAAGCTCATGAACGAGATCACGGCCGAGGTGGACGGGGAAATTATCGATGTCTGCGCAGAAAACGGCCAGGTCGTGGAGTATGCGCAAATTCTCTTTAAGGTGTTTTAATGGGGGGATTGGATATGGACAGGGAAACATTAAAAACAATACTTCCGCACAGGGAACCCATGCTGCTGGTGGACGAAGCGGAACTGGTATCCGACAACCAGTCAAAAGGCAGGTATCAGGTGCGCGGGGACGAATGGTTTTTGCAGGGCCATTTTCCCAATAACCCGGTGGTGCCAGGCGTCATCTTATGCGAAATCCTCGCTCAGGCGTCCTGCGTGCTGATTGCGTCAAAAATCAAGGGTACGACGCCCTATTTTACGGGTCTGAACCATGTGCGGTTCCGCCGCAAGGTGCTGCCGGGGGATGTCGTAGAAATTGAAAGCGCCATCGTCAAGGAAAAAGCGCCGTTCTATTTTGCGGAGGCAACCGGGTTGGTGTCCGGCGAGGTTGCCGTAAGCGCGGAATTCTCCTTTATGCTCGAAAAGCAAGGGGAGTGAAGGCGTGTTTAGCAAAATACTGATTGCGAACCGGGGGGAAATTGCCGTGCGCATCATCCGCGCCTGCAAGGAAATGGGCATTTCCACCGTTGCTGTGTTTTCAGAGGCCGACCGGGACGCCCTGCATGTAAACCTTGCGGATGAAAGCATCTGCATCGGCGCACCGCGCGCAAAGGACAGTTATCTCAACATGTCTGCCATACTCTCGGCGGCGGTTGTGACCGGGGCGGAGGCCATCCACCCCGGCTATGGGCTTCTTTCCGAAAATGCGAGGTTCAGTGAGCTTTGCGCTTCCTGCGGCATTGCGTTTATTGGGCCTTCTGCTGAAGTCATTGCAAAGATGGGGGACAAGAACGCCGCACGGCAGACGATGATCGCGGCCAAAGTGCCCGTCATTCCCGGCAGCGAAGTGCTCGGCTCACTGGATGAGGGGCATCAGGAAGCGGACCGCATTGGCTATCCGCTTTTGATCAAAGCGCGCGCCGGCGGCGGCGGGCGGGGCATCCGCCTTGTGGAACAGAAAGAGCAGTTCGAAAAAGAGTTTTATGCGGCCTCCCAGGAAGCGGAAAGCGCGTTCGGAGATGGCGCCGTGTATTTGGAGAAATACCTGTTCCCGGTGAAGCATGTGGAAATGCAGATTATCTGCGATAAGCATGGCAACGCCGTATGCCTTGGCGAGCGGGAGTGCTCCGTGCAGCGCAAAAATCAGAAACTCATTGAAGAAAGCCCATCTCCCGCTGTCGATGAAGCGCTTCGGAAAAAAATGACGGAGACTTCCATACGCGCGGCAAAAACAGCCGGGTACGAAAACGCCGGAACCATTGAATACTTACTTGACCGGGACGGCAATTATTATTTTATGGAAATGAATACCCGCCTTCAGGTGGAGCATCCGGTCACAGAAATGGTTACGGGCATCGACCTCGTCAAATGGCAGATTCGTATCGCTTCCGGGCTGCCGCTGCAGTTTACGCAGGAGGATATCAAGCTTTCGGGCTGCGCCATCGAGTGCCGCATTAACGCGGAGGACCCGATGCACAATTACAGGCCCTGCTGCGGTAAGGTGACGCTTTTGCACATTCCCGGCGGCCCCTGGGTGCGGTTTGATACGGCGCTCTATCAGGATTATATGGTGCCGCCGTATTACGACAGCATGATCGCCAAGCTCATCGTGCACGCAAAAACGCGGGAAGAAGCCATAAGGAAAATGCAGGCTGCGCTGTGCGAGCTCGTAATTGAAGGCGTCGCCCACAACAGCGAACTGCAGATGGATATTTTGCTCGACGAGCGTTTTCGGACAGGCGACTACACCACGGATTTTATGGCGAACAGGGGGTAGCGAATGCTCAAAAAAGGTCTATTCAAAAAGCCAAAAAACCCGCTTGAAACAGGCGAGGCAACGCCGGAGCTTAAAAAACCGACGATACCGGATGAACTTTGCATCAAATGCGGTTCCTGCAATGCAACCCTGTTTCAAAGCGAATTACACAATAATTTAAAGGTCTGCCCGCGTTGCGGCGCGTATTCCAGGATGAGCGCGCGGGAACGCATCGACCTCATTTGTGATCCCGATACATTTGAAGAAGCGTTTTCGGGCATTGTTTCCGGCGATCCGCTGGAGTTCCCCGGCTATACGGGCAAGCTTTTAAAAGCCAGGCAGGAGAGCGGAGAGCAGGAGGCTGTTATCTGCGGCACCGCAAAAATAGGAGGACTTCCCGCGGCACTTTTTGTGATGGAACCCGGATTTATGCTTGGTTCCATGGGCACGGTGCTGGGGGAAAAGGTAACGCTGCTTTTTGAACTTGCGGCGCAAAAGCAATTGCCTGTTGTAGGCTTTACGGTTTCCGGCGGTGCGCGTATGCAGGAGGGCATTCTCTCCCTCATGCAAATGGCAAAGACAAGCGGAGCGGTGAAGCTCCACAGTGACGGCGGCAATCTTTATATCTGTGTATTGACCGATCCCACAACGGGCGGTGTGACCGCAAGCTTTGCCATGCAGGCGGATATCATACTTTCAGAGCCCAAGGTGCTCATCGGCTTTGCAGGGCCCCGCGTCATTGAACAGACCATCCGGCAAAAGCTGCCGGAGGGCTTCCAGCGCGCGGAATTCCTGCTTGAAAAAGGCTTTGTGGACGGTATTGCCGAACGAAAGGAGCTTAAACAGACGCTTACGCATCTGCTGCGCATCCACCATAAGGAGGCTGCCATATGAACGCGCTTGAAAAATTGCAGACAGCCCGTGCAAACGGCAGGCCAACCGGCATGGATTTTATTGAAAAACTTGTGGACGGCTTTGTTGAGCTGCACGGGGACAGGCGTTTTGGGGACGACCACGCAATCGTCGCCGGGCTTGGATACTTGAACGGTATGCCCATTACCGCCATCGCCTTGGAAAAAGGCCATGATACAAAAGAGAAACTTTCCCGCAACTTCGGCTCCGCCCACCCGGAAGGATACCGTAAGGCGCTCCGGCAGATGAAACTTGCGGAAAAATTCAACCGGCCCATCCTGTGTTTTGTGGATACGGCGGGGGCCTACTGCGGGATTGAGGCAGAGGAGCGCGGGCAGGGGCAGGCAATTGCGGAAAATCTGATGGAAATGATGTGGCTTAAGGTGCCCGTGATTTCTGTGCTGATCGGCGAAGGCGGAAGCGGCGGAGCGCTTGCCCTTGCGGTAGCCAACGAGGTATGGATGCTTGAAAACGCCGTATATTCCGTGATTACGCCGGAGGGGTGCGCGAGCATTTTGTGGAAGGATGCAAGCAAGACAAAGGAGGCGGCCGAAAGCCTCAAGCTGACGGCGGAGGATCTCAACGCCCTTCATGTCATCGAGCGTATTGTACCCGAAGGGGAAACGATGTTTGACGAATTGAAAATGCAGTTATATGATACATACTGTTCGCTTCAAAAACTGGATGGCGAACGCCTCGCACAGCAGCGGTACGCAAGATTTCGAAGCATAGGGGGAAGCGGAGCATGATCGCCATCGTAACAGACAGTACCATCTCCATCACACGGGAGGAAGCGGAACGTCTGGGGATATGGATTGTATCCGACCATTACAGCGTAAACGGAAGGACCTTCCTTGAAGGCTTCGCCGATGAGAACAAGAATTTTGAGGAGCGCATATTCCGTGAACCGGAATTGTGCAAAACGTCGCAGCCGCCGGTCTCTTCCTTCGTACAGGTGTTTGAAGAACTCCGCCAAAAGGATATGGAAGTGCTGTGCATTGTCATTTCCTCAAGGTTAAGCGGGACATATTCAAGCGCATGCATCGCGGCGCGGGAAGTGGACCGCGCGCACATTGCCGTTGTTGACTCGCTTTCCACCTCAGGCGGCTTGTGGCTGCTTGCGAAAGCGGCCCGCGCCATCATTGACGGGGGAAGTGCGCTGCAGGAAACTGCGGAACGGCTTGAATCGCTGCGCGATAAAACAGGCATCGTGTTTTCCGTCAACGATATGGCGGCATTGCGGCGCAGCGGCAGGCTTGGGGTTGTGCCGCAGTCCGTCGGTACGGTATTGAACATCCGCCCCATCCTCATGTGCATCAAGGGCGCTATTGTTGCGCGCGGCACAGCCCGCGGTACGGCGGAGCGCGTCAAAGCGCTCGTTACCCGCGTTCCGCAGGGGGCGAAGGAGATCGTCGTCCATCATCTGGGCGAGCGCGAAAGCGTAGAGCCGCTGTACCAGGCCATCTTAAAACGTTTCCCGGAAGCGGCTGTACAGGTTGCAAAATTAGGGCCCGTGCTTGGCATCCATCTTGGAGCAGGCACTGTGGGCGTTTCCTGGATTACCGGCTGATCGTAGTTTTACCGCAGCCTGCGGCCGCGATGAGCGCGAGCTGATCGCCTATGGATGTATATAAAGCGGCAAGCAATTCAATCTGCTCTTCCGGAACACAGCTTGCAATTTGGTTTGCAATTGCGGTGGCAAGGAGCGTAAGCTCCGCACCTGAACATTGGCACAACATAAAAACCCCTCCTGCTTGCAGAATATGCAAATAAGACGGGTTAGGCCACCAGTCCGATGGGCTGGTGGCTTTTTCTTGTGGTTACAATGCCACTGTAACGGCATTTTACCACAAAACCGGCGAATGAATCGCCGGTTTTGATTGTATAGGGGATTTGATCCCTTAAGCCCGCTCCAAAAGAGAGCCCGCCGAAAGGGTAGATGCCTTTGAAGTCTTGTTATACAGCCAGCGTCTCCACCAGACTCTGCATGGCACAAAGCGTACGCTCTAATAACGTGTCAAGTTCCCAGCCTAGCATGTCCGCTCCCCGGGCAATCACCTCGCGTGAGCAGCCTGCGGCAAACGCGGGCGTCTTATACTTCTTCTTGACCGATTTTAACTCCATGTCGGATACGCTTTTAGAAGGCCGCATCAATGCCGCAGCGCCAATGAGGCCGGTGAGCTCGTCCGTCGCATAGAGGATTTTTTCCATCATATGTTCCGGTTCCACATCCACCGTCAGCGCGTAGCCGTGGCTGGCCGTGGCGCGAATGATGCCTTCGTCAATACCGACCTCCCTCATGATCTCCTGCCCTTTGATGCAGTGCTGCTCGGGGTAGAGTTCAAAATCCAGATCGTGCAGAAAGCCTACAACCGCCCAGTATTCTTCCCGTTCCGGGTCATATTCGCGCGAAAAGTAACGCATCACACCAGAAACGATGGCGGCGTGCTGCAGGTGGAACGGGTCTTTGTTGTACTGCTTAAGCAGTTCTTCCGCCTGCTCCATGGTAGGGATATAAGACATAGTCCGACTTCCTTTCCATAAAATATAAGTTTATTTCAGCCCGAGCCTGTTAAGCAGCATCGGGATGCCTTCTTCAAAATTCACACCAAACCGGATGTCCGTATTTGCCGCTTTTGTGCGCGCAATGCTGCCTACTGTGAAATCTACGGCAAGCTGCGTGGCTTGGGCTAAGGTAAGCCCGTGCAAAAGCCCGCTTAAGAGAGCGCTTGCAAACACATCACCTGTGCCGTGGTACATGCCCGCTATGCGCTCACCAAAGAGGAAATCCACCTGACCTGTGCGCGTATCATAGGTTGCGGCGCCAAGGCGCTTGTCATCAAAATACACGCCTGTCAGCACCACGCACTTGGGACCCAGTGCGGAAAGCCTTTTTAGCAGGTTCTCGATATATGCATGCGTATACGGGCCTTCCCTATAAGGTTCACCCAGCAGCAGCGCCGCTTCCGTCATATTGGGCACAACGCAATCCGCTACAGCGCAAAGCTTTCGCATCCCTTCTGGAAAATCGGGAGAAAAGATTTTATAGAGCTCGCCGTGGTCGGCCATGACGGGGTCCACGAGAATGAACGTGTCCTTTGTTTTGAGGCGGCGAAACACCTCAATCATGAGGTCGATCTGCTCAAACGAACCCAGAAACCCGGTATAAAGCGCGTCAAACGCAATGGGAAGTGTCTGCCAGTGGGAAACGATGGGCAGAATATCCTCCGTCAAATCCCGGTAGGTATAGCCGGTAAAGCCGCCCGTGTGCGTGGACAATACGGCGGTGGGGATAACGCTTGTTTCAATGCCTGCGGCGGAAAGAATGGGAAGCGCCACGGTTAAAGAACATTTTCCAAAACAGGAGATATCGTGTATGGCTGCTACTCGTTTTTGCATGTATCCGTATGTCCTCCAAAACTATGCGTACCGGGATAACCCGTATTCCATACTGGTATTATAGCGATTGGAATATAAAATGTATAGCGCTATGAGATATCGTATTGCAGGATCACCACGTCCCGCTTTGTATCGTTAAGTGTTCCCACGCCGCGCATGGTGCCAACATAGGCAAAACCGTGGCGCTCATGGAACGCCGTGGAGCGGGTGTTTTCCGCATCAATCCACGCTGTCACAACGCGAAGCCCGTTTTCTTTTGCCCGTCCAAGCAAAGCGGCAAGAAGCACCTGGCCCACGCCTTGGCCTTCCCGGCCGGGCAATGTGTACACGCTGTTCTCTGCAGTATACCGGTAGCCGGTGTGCGGGCGAAAACCGGATAACGAAGCATACCCTACGACTTCGCCGCCCTCCTCCGCCACCAAAGCCGCATAAGGAAGAACGCTGTGCTCTAAAAACCATGCCTGCATATCGGCATCGGTTAATAGCGTCTTATCCCAGTTGTAGTGGGTATTCTGCCGGTAATGGTTCATCATGGCCTTGAGGGCGGAAAGATCGTCTTCGCGGGCATCCCGTATGCGCATACCGTCTCCTTATGCTTTTGCTGCAATATCCTTAATGACTTCTCCGGCTAAAATCAGCCCGGCAACAGAGGGTACAAACGCCACACTTCCGGGGACCTGCCTGCGGATGGTGCACTTCCGTTTGGTATCCGGCGGGCAGATGCAGTGAGTCTTACAGCTGATGCTCTCATCCTCGATGGGGGTGAGGGCCTCTTCTTTTGAATACACCACCTTGAGCGCTGGGATGTTGCGCGCGCGCAGCTCCTTGCGCATGACCCGGGCAAGTGGGCAGACCGAGGTTTTATAGATATCCGCTACTTCAAAGCGCGTAGGGTCAAGCTTATTGCCAGCACCCATAGAGCTGATGATGGGTACGTTTGCGGCATATGCGTGTTCCACCAGCAGCAGCTTGGAGGAAACGGTATCGATCGCGTCGATGATGTACGTGTAACGGGTAAAGTCGTAGTCGTCCGCGTTTTCCTTGCCGTAAAAGCATTCGTTTGCTTCCACTTGGCACTTGGGGTTGATATCGAGTATGCGGGCGCGCATGACCTCCACCTTTTTTTTGCCCACCGTGCTTCTCATGGCGATCAATTGGCGGTTGATGTTTGTCAGGCATACGCAATCGTCATCAAACAGCGAGATTGCGCCAACGCCGCTTCTCGCCAAAGCCTCCGCGGCGAACGCGCCCACGCCGCCTATGCCAAAAACCGCGACATGCGCGTTTGATAATTGATCCATTGCCGCCTTACCCAGCAGCAGTTCCGTCCTTGAAAAAGAATGCAGCATAGTATTCCTCTACTTATATGTTACAGCTCCTGTGGCTGTACCTCTACGGGGAGTCCGTCCATGACATAGAACACATGATAGTATTCGCGCGGTACGGCAAAGTGATCAAGCAAAGCCGCTTTGAGCGCCGCGCGTTCGCTTTCTTCCACGCGCAGCGATATTCCGCAGCTTTTTGTGACCGCGCGCAGCGTAGGCATGGTGCAGACGGGCACCTTGGGCTTTAGCTGCTGCTCCGCGTGCAGCGCGTGATGGGTGGAGGAAAACGAAATCATGAAAAAATTCGTATTGCGCATTACATTTTCCCTCCTCATTGTGCATGAGTATAGCACGCGCGGCGGGGAAACACAATTCTTTGGACGCAGCGCGGAGCGTGTGGAGGCAGGAAGATACGATCCGCATCCTTCATAATTTCCACACATCAGGCTGATAGCATTTCACCTAGATCGGTGCCATGTGCGCCGTAAAGGAGGAAAATTCATGCTGAACAAAAAAAGCAAACAGAACACAGGCCATTACGTGTTGTTCCTTGCTGTGGCACTTGTCGCTTTGCTGGCGTTTGCAGGGTGCAGCGCAAACAAAAAGGCTCCTGAGGCCGCTGAGCCCGCAGCTTCAACACAGGCAGCGGCACAGGGGGACGCGGAAGACCTTGTGATCCCGGTAGCCGATCTGACGGGCAAGCCGCAGTTTTTTGCCTATAACGCGGAAGGCAACGATATGGAGATTATTGCCCTTACCGCTTCGGATGGTTCCATCCGCACTGCGTTTAATACCTGCCAGGTTTGTTACAGTTCCGGAAAAGGGTATTATAAGGTAGAAGGGAATGGCCTTGTCTGCCAAAACTGCGGCAATACGTTCGGCTTTGATGATATCTCCGTTACTCGCGGCGGCTGCAACCCTGTTCCCATTTCCGAAGAAGACCGTACGGAACAGGACGGAAACCTTGTCATCAGCGCGGGCTACCTGAGCGATGCCTCGCAATTGTTTGCAAACTGGAAATAGCGTATGATGAAGGCAAGGCCGTAACCTGATGTACAGAGCATAGCGGGCCATGAAGGATGCAAGGGAAGCGGCATCGATGTGCGCTTGATACCCTACGATCTCGGGGGAACACCCGCTCAGGAGGAGAACGCGTTGAAGACTGTGCTTGTTGTGGACGATGAAGCAAAGATCGTCGATGTGGTAAGCGCATACTTAAAAAACGCAGGCTATGCGGTGCTTGCGGCATATGACGGAGATGAGGCGCTGAGGCTCTTTGAGCTTCATGCGCCTGATCTTGTGATACTCGACCTGATGCTGCCCAATAAAAGCGGAGAGGATGTCTGCGCCGCCATTCGAAAACGCGCGCGCACGCCCATCATAATGCTCACCGCCAAAGTGGAGGAGGGCGATATTATCGGCGGCCTGCAGCTTGGCGCGGACGATTATGTGGGAAAGCCCTTTAGCCCCCGGCAGTTGATGGCGCGCGTAGAGGCGGTATTGCGGCGCGCGGCCCCCGATGAGGCGCTCTACCGTATGCTGTGCTTTCGCGACGGGGAGCTTGTGATTGACGGGGCGCGGCATGAAGTAAGGAAGCATGGCGAACGCGTACCGCTTACGCCTACGGAATTTAACATCCTTTTTACCATGGCCAAGCATCCGACAAAGACATTTACGCGTGAGGAGCTCATTGCCGTTGCGATGGAGGACGATTATGAAGGGTATGACCGCGTGATCGATACCCATATCAAAAATATCCGGCACAAACTGGGCGAGCAGCCCCGGAACTCGTCCTATTTAAAAACCGTCCACGGTATTGGGTACGCATTCGGCGGAGAATAGGAGGGCCGTATGAAAAAAGAAACGCTGGGCATGCGCCTTTCGCGCTCCTATGCGTTGATGGCGCTGCTTCTGGTTGCCGCCGTCAGCCTGTTTTCCAACCTGTTTTTGCGGGACGCGTTTTTGCAGTATGTCATGCGCGCGCAGGAAGCACGCAACCAGTCTGTGGTAGAGGAACTGCAAAAGCAGTATAATCTGGCTGGCGAATTTTCCATACCCGCGCTGGAGTCCCTTGGTATGCGGGCGCTGGAGCAGGGCATGATCCTTCGCGTGAGCGATGCCGAAGGAAAAACGGTCTGGGATGCGATGACGCACAACAACGGCCTGTGCAACCAGATGCTCATGAGTATGGCGGAAAGCATGCAGAGCCGTTATCCGAACTTTCAGGGCGCATATGAGGAAAGGGAATACGCGCTCAAACTACGCAGCGGATATCAGGGGCAGGTGCGCATCGGCTATTATGGCCCGTACTACCTGACGGACAGCGATGCGCTTTTTATTGACACCCTTAACCAGGCACTTATTGTGATTGGCCTGATGTCCCTGCTGCTGGCGGGCATACTTGGGTACTTTATGGCACGGCGGCTTAGCCGCCCCATCGAACAGGCGACCGGGGCCGCCAAGCGCATTGCGCTCGGCAACTATCACGATAAAATTGAACTCAAGGCGGATACGCGTGAATTGTATGACCTTGTGCACTCACTCAATGTGCTTTCGGGCACGCTGGAGGAGCAGGAAATGCTCCGGCGCAGACTCACGCAGGATGTCGCCCACGAACTGCGCACGCCGCTTACCGCGTTGCAGGGGAATTTGGAGGCGCTCATCGACGGCGTGTGGGAGCCGGATCAGAAGCGCTTTGAAAGCTGCCATGAGGAAGTCATGCGCCTGGGCAGGCTGGTAAAGGAGCTTGAAAAGCTTGCGCGGCTTGAAAACCATTTGGAGCACATGGAGCTTTCGGAAGTGGAACTCACTGCGTTGGCGCAAAAGGTTGCCGCAAGTTTTGAGCGTTCCATACAGGAAAAGGGGCTCCGCGTTGCGGTTACAGGCAGCCCGGTTTTTGTGCAGGCCGATGAAGACAAATTGTTTCAAGTCCTTGCAAATCTCTTATCAAACAGTATAAAATATACGCCAAATGGCAGATCGATTTCTATACACATCGGGCGGCAGGGTTCGGACGAAGCTTTTCTTGCGGTGGAAGATACCGGGGAAGGCATTTTAGAGAAAGATCTGCCGTACATATTTGAGCGGTTCTATCGTGCGGACGCCTCGCGCAGCAGCCGCACAGGCGGCATTGGCGTAGGGCTTGCAATCGTCAAGGCGATTGTGGAACTGCATCACGGCACCGTCCATGTCAAGAGCGAGTTGGGAAAAGGCACAGTGTTCACCGTAACGCTGCCGATGCTGCAGCAAGAGAAAGGGGAAGAACAACATGGAGGGAAATAGCACAAAGATGCCGGTCCTGTTTGCGGGGCATGGGTCCCCCATGAATGCGATTGAGAACAATGCGTTTACCAGAAACTGGCGTGAAATTGCAGCGTTGTTTCCGCGTCCTAAAGCCATACTCTCCGTCTCCGCGCACTGGTATACCCGGGGAACCCGCACAACGGATCACATGCGGCCGGAAACGGTCTATGACATGTACGGATTTCCCAAAGCGCTCTACGAAGTACAGTACCGCCCGAATGGCAGCCCGGCCCTTGCGCGGGAAGCATCTTCCCTGTTGCCAAGGGAGGTTGTAATCGACAACGGCTGGGGGATCGACCACGGCACGTGGTCGGTGCTTGTGCACATGTATCCGGATGCGGATATTCCCGTGGTTCAGTTGAGCATTGACCGGGACGCCGGGCCGGAGGTACATTACCAGCTTGGCCGTGCGCTTGCCCCACTCAGGGAGGAAGGCGTACTGCTCTTTGGTACGGGCAATGTGGTTCACAACCTTGCCCGCATCAACTGGGGCATGGAAGGGGAAGGGTACCCCTGGGCGGATGAATTTGATCTCTACATTAAAAATGCCGTGACGGACTGGCGGCACAAGGATGCCATCGCCTACGAGCGGGTGGGGGACTCCGCAA
>JAEXTB010000033.1 GCA_023453725.1 Bacillota bacterium
CCCCGGCATGCGGATGTCTTGATCTGCTCCGGCCCTGTTACCATGCAGCAGCGCGAGCGTCTGATTACCATCTATGAGCAGATGACCGAGCCCAAGTTTGTGGTGGCAGTCGGCACCTGCGCCTGCTCTTCCGGCGTGTTTCAGGGATGTTATTGCGTAGAGGGCGGCGTGGACAGCGCCATACCGGTTGACGCGTATATCCCCGGCTGCCCGGTAAAGCCCGAAGCCATTATTGACGGCGTCACCAAGCTGATTGACAGCATGGAGAAAAAGGAGAAATAAGTATGGAGGCGGTTGCGATGGAAAACGATGTATTGGTATTGGAGCAATTGCGCAAACAGTTCCCCGTGCTCTCCGAAGAAGGCGCTGTTACGGCAAAGAACAGGGTGTTTATCACAATACCCACCGAGCTTTTGCGCGATGTGCTGCACTACGCCTATGACGCGCTCAAGTATGAAAACCTGTGCACCATCACCGGTATGGACTCCGTTGAGTGCTTTGAGCTGATTTACCACCTCACCAACGATCATGACGGCGTGATGCTCAACGTGATTATAAAAGTATCCAAGGAAACCCCCGTGGTTCCCACGGTGCTTGATATTTATAACGGCTCTACATTCTATGAACGCGAGGTCGAAGGCCTCTTGGGCGTCACCGTAGAGGGCCTCCCCGAAGGCCGCCAGTATCCGCTTCCGGACAATTGGCCGGAAGGGCAGTATCCGCTGCGCAAGGACTGGACGCCGGATATGCTCAAAAGCAACTAAGAAAGGAGTACTTCCGCAATGGGAAAAATCGTTGTACCTTTTGGCCCCCAGCACCCCGCGCTGGAAGAACCCGAAAGCTTCAGCCTGCTCCTGGAAGGGGAGCGCGTAGCAGCGGCGACCGTCGCTTTGGGCTACAATCACAGGGGTATGGAAAAAGCCTGCGAAAGCAGGACCTATATACAGAACATCTACCTGCTTGAGCGCATCTGCGGCATCTGCTCGCACGCGCAGTCCACCGCGTATGTGCAGGCAGTAGAAAGCCTTGCAGGCCTTGAGCTTCCCGCCCGCGCGCAGTATCTACGCGCGCTGATCGGCGAGCTTGAACGCATCCACAGCCATCTCCTATTCCTCGGCGTTGCCGGGCATGAAATCGGCTTTATGACGTTCTTCATGTATGCCTGGAAGGACCGCGAAATTGTGATGGATCTCTTAGAGAACATCACGGGCAACCGCATCAACTACGGCATGAACACCATAGGCGGTGTTCGGCGTGACATTTCCCCCGAGCAGGTTGCTGAAATCAAAAAGGGGATTGATGAGCTGGAAGAGCGCACCAAGTATTATATGCAGGTGGCAATTGAAGAAGAGACAATGCTGCTGCGCTTAAAGGGCGTTGGCCGCCTCTCCCGCGAAGATGCTCTGCGTCTGGGCGCACAGGGACCCGTGCTTCGTGCCGCCGGTCCCACGCGTGACATCCGTAAGGATGATCCATACGGCGCATATCCCGAGCTCGATTTTAAAGTCGCAACCACCGAAAGCGCGGACGTTTACGGCCGCGTGATTGTGCGCGTGCTAGAGCTGTTGGAAAGCTACAAGATGATCCGCCAGATCGTGGACAACCTGCCCGAAGGGCCGCTTTCCGTAAAGGCTCCCATTAAGATGCCCAAGGGAGAAGCCATTGCCCGCATTGAAGCGCCGCGCGGCGAGAATGTCAACTACGTGCGGTCTAACGGCACCGATAAGCCGGAGCGCGTAAAAGTCCGCGCCCCAACGTTAGGCAACCTTGCCGCTATCACGCATATGATTGAGGGCGGGTACCTTGCGGACGTTCCCGTTGTCATCGCTGCGATCGACCCGTGCTTCTCCTGCACGGACCGTGCAATCAAAGTTGTGAACCTTTCTAATGGGGAAAACAAACGCATGGATTGGCAGGCGCTTAGGCAATACAGCATCGACTGGTATCAAAAGCAGGGCGTCAACATGGAGAAAATCAGCATGTACAGGAAGGATAGATAACAATGGGCCTTTCCTTGTTTCAAATACTCGTTTTCCCCGGGTTTTTGTTCCTTAGCTTCATTTCCTTGGTGTTTGAGTATGTGGACCGCAAGCTCCACGCAAGGCTTCAGAACCGCGTAGGGCCTCCCTGGTATCAGCCGCTTGCGGACATCATCAAACTGGTGTCCAAAGAGAGCATTGTGCCCAACGGCGCGGATCGCTTTATCTTTAAGGCGATCCCCATATTTGCAATGGCGGCAACCTATACTGCGTTCCTGTACATCCCCATCACGGGAACACAGTCCCTTTTCCCGTTTGCAAGCGACCTCATCGTGGTGCTGTACTTTTTGACCATCCCCACGCTGACGTTCTTCCTTGCCGGGTGGTTTTCCTCCTCGCTGTATGCGGAGATCGGTTCCATCCGCGCCATGACGCAGTTCTTTGCGTACGAGGTGCCGCTGTATATGGCCCTGCTGGGTCCCGCGCTGCTGGCTGGTTCTTGGTCTATCTCTGACATCGCAGCGTTTTATCAGGCGAACCCGCTCTTGGCCTTAGTGAATATCCCCGGCCTGTTTGTAGCACTGGTGGCAACCCAGGGCAAGCTTGAACGCGTTCCCTTTGATATTCCGGATGCGGAGACCGAAATTGTCGGCGGTACGTTTACCGAATACAGCGGCCGCTTGCTTGCCATGTTCCGCATGACGATAGACAGTGAGCTTGTGGTCATGGCCGCGCTCATCTCCGCAATATTCTTCCCCTTCTATATTCCGGGGAGTGCGGTATTGGGCCTACTTGTGTTCCTTTTAAAGGTTCTTGTTGTTGTTGTATTGCTGACCGTAATGCGTACGGCGTTTGCACGCCTGCGTATCGATCAGATGATCAGTTTCTGCTGGAAGGTACTGGCCCCGGTTTCTTTGGCGCAGGTCCTGATCGATCTGGTTGTGAAAGGAGCGCTTCGGTTATGAGGAAAAAAGTGACGGGTACAATGCTCCCGTACATGATGAAAATGCTTGTGCATAAGCCGGATACCATTGCGTATCCGCTGGTGCCTGCAAAGGTTGCGCACCGGTTCCGCGGCGCATTGAAGTTTGACCGCGAGAAATGTATTGGCTGCAAGATCTGCATGCGCGTATGTCCGGCCACCGCTATCGAGATCGAAAAGATTCCTGAGGAAGAGAAGAAGTTCAAGGCCATCGTGAGCATGGACAAATGCATATTCTGCGGCCAGTGCGTGGATTCCTGCCCCAAGAAGGCGCTGGAAAACACCGAGGCGTTCGAGCTTGCGACCCTGAACCGCGATAGCCTGAAGAAGGAAATCTAATGAGCGAATTGCGCGATTTCCTGTTTGAGAAGCTTACGGGTGCCAAACGTCTTGCCATACTTGGTGTTGGTTCCATACTGCGTGGGGACGACGCTGCAGGCATACGCATTGCGGAGCGCCTTCTGGAGGCTTTTCCGCAGCAGGACTATCCCAACCTGAGCATATGCGCGGGCGGCACTGCGCCGGAGAATTTCAGCGGCAACCTCCGCCTGTTTCGTCCCGATCATCTGCTGATTGTAGACGCTGCGGACGCCGGATGCGAACCGGGCAGCATTGTGGATATTCCGCGTACGGAAATCGGCGGCCCAAGCTTCAGCTCGCACATGCTGCCGCTTAAAATCATGGTGGATTACCTGGTCAATGAAACCGGCACATCCGTCACCATGCTGGGGCTGCAATATAAAGAGATTGAGTTTGGCACCGATCTCTCGCCGGAAATGCGCGAAGCTGCGGACGAACTGACCGCGGCGCTGCTTGAGATTATCCCCATGCTTTATAACAAGTAACGCTAAGTGACAATTTCAAAAATAGTGAGGCCCTCTGATGCAGCTATTTGTGCATCAGAGGGGCTTTTTTGTTCATTGAGTTCAATCCATGCTGAATGACCCATCAATTATCTTACGGGCATTATGCATCCCAGTCCATGCTCAATACCTTTTCCACAAACACGCGGGCAATATGCGCGTCAAACTGTGTGCCGGCATTCCGCCTAAGTTCTGCCACTGCCTGTTCCGCGCCAATGCGGGGGCTATAAACCCTGCCGCTTGTCATTGCGTCATATGCTTCCGCAATGCTGATCACGCGCGCCTGTATGGGAATGTCCTCGCCTAGAAGCCCGCGCGGATATCCATGGCCGTCCATGCGCTCATGGTGGGAAAGCACGTAATTGGCAAGAGCTAAGAATTCCTTCGTTTCCTTGAGGATATGGTATCCCTTTTCTGCATGCAGCTGCAGGGCCGCGCGTTCCTTTTCACTCAGTTCTCCCAGCTTGTTTAACAGTGCGCCGTCTATGCCGATTTTCCCGATATCGTGTAAAATACCCGCCGCTGTCAACTCGCTGACCTGGTTCTCATCCATATCAAGTGCCCGGGCCAGTTCTGCGCACAGCGCGCCTACCTGCAGGCTGTGCTGTGATTCATCCGGCTGATCCCGGTAAAGCGAATTTGTAATAAGCTTGATTGTCTCATTGCGCATGCTCACGCTCTCGGTCAGCTTGCGAAGGTACATCCTGTTTTCTGCCTCCAAAAATACGGCGTTGAAGTTTTGCCCCTCCCGCTCCTTGGCGGCCCAGCCGAACGAAACGGAGAGCACGACATTTCCTTCCGTCTGCTGCCCGTATAATGCCTCCCGGATGCGGCGCACCCTCTCCTCCGCCGTTTTTTCTCCGGTATTCGGAAGCAGTATGACAAACTCATCCCCGCCGATGCGCGCGGTAATCTCCTGCGCCCTGCACATGGACTTTAGCACCTCTGCAACGCGCACAAGAAGCTTGTCCCCCGCCTGATGGCCAAACACATCGTTGGTGAGCTTAAGCCCGTTCACGTCCGCCAAGATCAGCGTAAGCGGGTAGCACTTTTCCTGCTCCAGGCGCAAAAGCTGCTCATCATAGTATCTGCGGTTATAAAGGCCGGTCAACTGATCATGATAGCTCAAGTATATGATCTGCTCTTGGGCTTTTTTGCGTTCTTCCACATCCCGCATGACGCCGATGATTTCAAGTTCCTGGTTGCTGTTTTCCCTGAGCCTGCCTGATGTTTCTGTCCAAAGCAGCCTGCCGTCTTTATGGACCAGCTGTACTTCCATCAAAAAGGAAGGTGGGTTGGCGGGATTCTCCAGATAGGTGCCAGCCAGTTCATTGATTTTGGAACTGAGCCCTTTGAGGGAGGATGGCGCAACCAAATGGTCGATCGGGAGCGCGATTGCCTCTTCCGGGGTATAGCCTGTAACCTGCTCCATTGCCGGGCTAAAATATGTGAGGCAATAATCTGAAATATTGAACACCCAAATAATATCGGAAACGAATTCAGTGATCAGCCGGTACTTTTCTTCACTTGTACGAAGCGCCTGTGCTGCCCGAACGCGTTCATCAACATCCACGATAAAGTATTGTACGGCATCTCTGCCCTCCCATTGAATGCGTACGCCGCTCGACTGGACCCAGATTGCTTGCCCTGTCTTTTTGAGCAACCGGAACTCCAGCCGCTCATCCGACATACGGTCCCCCCGCATGCGCATAAAATGAGATGCAATGCACTTCTCCCTGTCTTCAAAATGGATGAAATCGGTGAAGCTGCGGCCAATGACCTCCTCAGACCGATAGCCAAGAAAACGGTACACCACGTTGTTGCTGATTTGAATGCGGTCATCCTGTACCACAAATATGGCCTCGGCCGCATTCTCAAACAACAGACGAAACTGCTCTTCGCTTGCTTTTAGCCTGTTCTCAGTCTCTACGCGCGCCGTCACATCGCTAAAAAAGTACAGGAGGGCGGGTTCATTCTGCCACTCGGCCGGAACCCCCTTCATT
>JAEXTB010000063.1 GCA_023453725.1 Bacillota bacterium
ACAGGTATTGGTCCGCCCGACCCGGCGAGAATGTGGATGCGTTTGATTCCTTCTGCAATATCGCAAACAGGACCCTGAGCGACTGCACCGCCTCCCGGTAATTGGAGGCAGGCGCTTTTGCGAGTGCCGTGCAGGTTCGTTCTATTGCGAGGTATTCTTCTTTTTTGGAGCCAACAGCATCTTTTGCAAGAGAGGCCGCAAGCTCGGCATATCGCTTCATAAAACGGATGGCGCCGCGCAGCACGATACAGACGGTTTCGTAAAACTCCCGCTGCTCTTCTGTGGCACTTGAAAGCTTCTCTTCCGCCTCCCGCAACAGCCCTGAGGGGCCTTTTGCAATCCACTTTTGCGCGTCCGGGCAGATATGCCCCTGTGCGTGATCCTTCTGGTTGAGCTTGCCCACCACTTCAAGCATGGCCACATCCGCGGGAAGCTCCGCGTCGATGTTAGATTCCAGCGTTTTTCCGTGCCAGAAGGGGACGAGTACGTCATAAAAATATGCCCGGTCCTCCGGGCGTACAAAGAACTTATCCTGCGGGCGGGTCGGGAGATCATCCATCTCTTTTTCCAGCCAGTTGATGCCGCCTTCCGGAAATACCACGCCTGCGCCGGACTGTGCGGTGCGGTTGCCGACGATGAGTTCGCCGTCCGCAATTACAATCTCCAGCTTTCGCAGCGCTGCGTCAAGCGCAAGCGCGCGCTTCATTGGGATGGATTTTTCGGGATTGTCCCGGTAGACCTCCGTGATAATCCTTGCCTGCTCTATCGATACATAGCGCGGCTCATCCAGCATTTCCTGCCGCAGCTTTAAAATGCGCGGGGATGCGCCGATTTCATTTAATTTTTGTACAAAGCGTTCCATGTGTCCTCCGTTATACGACGATGAGGTTGGTCTCTTTTGAAAGAGCCGCCCTGTCCTCCTCCTGGATGCCGTCATCCGTAATGACCATATCCAGCTCCTCCCACTTGGCCGACTCTACCATGGAGCATTTGTGGAACTTGGAGCTGTCCAGGAGCGCAATGCTCCGTTCACTGTTCTTGATATATGCGTGTTTGATATCCGCATCATCAAACGTCACCGCGCACAGCCCGTTGCGGTTTTTGACACCGCTTGAGCCAAGTATGGCAACGGAGATGCGGATGCTGCTAATAAAGTTGAGCGCCCACTGTCCGTAAAGCGAGCGATCCTTCTGCCGGAGCTTTCCGCCAAGCAGGTATACATCGTTCTTGTCGCCGTTAAACAGCTCCGCAACGGGAATGGAGCTTGTAATAATCGTTTGTCCGCTGCGCTGCGCCAGAAACTGCGCCAAACAATATGAGGTACTGCCCGCGTCAAGCGCAATAACAAGCGGTTCCCCTGCAGGGATATATTTGAGCGCCTCCCTTGCAATGCGGTTCTTGACCTCCAGGTTTTCCGTGTTGCGGCGGCTGATTTCATCTTCCTCTTCATTGAAGGAAGTCAATGTCGCCCCGCCGTGTTCACGCCTTAGTATGCCGCGCTCTTCCATGGCCTGCAGATCTTTGCGTATGGTTTCATCCGATACGTTGAGCATTGCGATAAGGTCGGCAATGCGAACGCTCCCCTGCGAGGAAAGCTGCTGCAAAATTTTGTTTCTGCGGTTTACGACACTGCTTGCGCTCATACCTGCACTCCCGCTTTTCTGTCTTTTCTCTGTTTATCATACACTTTTGGGCAGAGAAAACATAATCTCCCTACTTCTTTGTGGATGAACAAATCTCCATAATCACGCGTTCATACACCTCCACCGGCGCAGGTACGCCGGTATAGTGTTCAAACTGCTTGTATGACTGGTGCATAATCATGCGGACGCCAGATACTGTCGTGCATCCGGCAGCCTTCGCTTCTTTGAGAAGCGTCGTTTCAATGGGTGTGAATATGATATCCATTACTACGCTATTCGGCCGGATGCGCTCACGCGTCAACAGCGTATCCTCGGATTTGAAGCCGACGGATGTGCAGTTGATCAGAATATCGTACTTCGTCGAAGCGTCCAATAGCTCGGGCGAACCTGCATAGGGGATGGAAAACCAGTCAGCAGTGCTTTTGCCGCGTACAGCATCCCGGTTATAGAGGGAAATATTGCTTGTGTATTGCTTAAGGCCATAAATCACAGCCTTTGCGCCGCCGCCCGCACCTATGACAACCACCTTTTTATCTTGAAGTGTGGTTACTTCTTCCAACGCCGTAATGGCGCCGTACACATCGGTGTTGTAGCCTGTGAGCTTCCCATCGTCATTGACAATGGTGTTGACGGCGCCAATCTCCCTGGACATCTCATCGATATCGTCGATATAGTCCATGATCTCTTCTTTATACGGCATCGTCACGCCCATGCCACGTATGCCCAGTGTGCGCATGGCATCCACCGCCGCCTTTGCACCGGTGGGCTCAAAGGATACATACGTATAGTTTAAGTTCATGTGGCGGAACGCCGCGTTGTGCGTTTTTACGCCCATACCGCCAATGCTTCTGGCAATGGAGCAGCACAGCACCGGGTTGCTTTTCGGCATACTTTCCTCCGACTTGGGTTTCTTATTTCGCTTTTGCGGGTTTATTGGACAGCTGGGTCTGGATGACTTCGATATAGGCAGCAAATATAATGACAGCGCCAGTGGCAATGTATTGGTAGAACGTGTCCACGCCCATGACGATAAGGCCAACCTTCAACCCCGCAAACAGGATCGCGCCGATCAATGTGCCAAACACATTGCCGCGCCCGCCCGCCATACTGGTTCCGCCGATCGCCGCCGCGGCAATGGCATTGAGTTCATACCCCTGGCCTGTCGTCGGGTCGCCCGTGCCCAGCTTTGCAATCTGGATCATTGCCGCAAGCGCGGTGCCGAGCATACCCACGGCATAGACAAGCGCCTTGTTTTTATCCACCTTGACACCAGAAAGCCTGGTTGCTTCCTCGTTGCCGCCGATGGCATACACATACATACCGTGGCGTGTCTTGCGCAGCACAATATACATAATAACCGCAAACAGGAAGAAAATCAGTATGGAAACACGAACGGAGGGAATGAGCTCGCCATCCACCATCTTACGGTAGGTATCCGGCACGCCGAGTACGGGATAGCCCTTGGTCACGACATACGCAAGCCCGCGGTAGACGGACATGGTGCCCATTGTGGCAATAAATGGCTGAAGCTTCAGTTTGGTAACAAGTATACCATTGATCAGCCCCAGCAGGAAGCCCATGACAAGGCCGATGAGTATGCAGATTACGGGGTGTACGCCAGCGACAGCAGCCTGAGCGACAATCGCGCCGTCAAGCGCCAGCACGGAGCCTACAGAAAGATCGATGCCGCCAGTGATGATAACGCCGGTAATGCCGATGCCCATCAGGCCGTAGATCGTCGCCTGCTCTATGATATCACGGATGTTGTTGCCCGATACATAGATGGGCTCGATCGCGCCGAATATGATAAACATCAGGAAGATCGCCACGACGACGCTCAGCTCGCGGCTGTTCTTTTTCCAAAAGTTGCTCATGCCAAACTACCCCCTACTGCGTATGTGATGATATGCTGTTCCGCAAACTCGCTCTTGTGCAACTCTGCGGCAATCTTTCCTTCCCGCATGATAATCATGCGGTCGCTCATGCCCATGACCTCGGTCAACTCTGAGGAAACCATGATGATGGATTTCCCTTGCTCCACCAGTTCCTCCATCAGCTTGTAGATTTCCGCCTTCGCGCCGATGTCGATGCCCTTGGTGGGTTCATCCAGTATCAGTACATCCGCATCGGTAGAAAGCCATTTTGCCAGGATGACCTTCTGCGCGTTGCCGCCTGAAAGGCTCATCGTCATAAACTCAGGATCATTCGGCGTCAACCCCACCTGCTTGCCGACCTTTACTGCGTTTTTGTACTTTAATTCCCGGTTCACAAACGGTCCTTTTAGAAACTTGTGCACGCAGGGAAGCGCGATGTTGTCCGCATTGTTAAGGTTTTTAATAAAGCCCTCTTCCTTGCGGTTTTCAGAGATCAACCCGATCCCCGCCTTGACGCAGGCGCTTGGTGAGCTGTTATCAAGCTTTTTCCCGTTTAATGTAATGGTACCGCTATCCGCCGGGTCCGCCCCGAATATGGCGCGCATGACCTCGGTGCGCATGGCGCCCACCAAGCCAAAAAAGCCTAAGATTTCGCCTTTTCTTAATTCAAAGCTGATGTCCGCAAAACCTGCCGGGCCGCTCAAATGCTCCACTTTTAATACCGGTTCCGGCTCCGCGCAGCAGGGCTTGAGGCGCTGCGCGAACATGGAAACATCACGCCCGACCATACTGTGGACAAGCTGCTCTTCTTTGGTGTCCTTGAGTTCCCAGGTTGTGATATACTCGCCGTCACGCAGGACGGTCGCGCGGTCACACAGCGCAAATATTTCATCCATCTTGTGGCTGATATACAAAATTGTAATGCCTTTGGCCTTTAGATCGTTGATAATCTGAAAGAGCATGTGCACTTCGGCGTTGCTTAACGACGACGTAGGTTCGTCAAAAGAAATGACCTTTGCGTTTAAATAAAGTGCCTTTGCGATCTGCACCATCTGCTTTTTGCCGGTGCTCAAATTCTTCATTTTTTCTTTTGCGGAGAACGTACACCCGAGCATATCCAAAAGCTTCTGGGTTTCCTTTACCATCTGCGCGCTGTTGAGGAAGGGACCTTTTACAATCTCGCTGCCCAGCATCAGGTTTTCTGCAACCGTAAGCTCAGGAATAATGTTGATCTCCTGGTGTACCTTGGCAATGCCAAACTGAATGGCTTCGTAGGCGTTGCCAAACTTCACCTGTTCGCCGCCGATGAACACCTTGCCTTCCGTTGCCGGAAACATACCGTGCAGAATGTTGAGCAAGGTGGATTTCCCCGCGCCATTTTCGCCGAGCAGCGCGTGAATCTCGCCGCGGCGCACACCAAACGACACATTATGGAGTGCCCTTTGGCCCGGGAAAATCTTGGTGATGTTTTGAAATTCAATGTAATTTTCCATTTCCGCACCATCCTTTTCAGGGTAATGATAGCGTATATGCCGCCATCATGTCCATGCTTCCTTTCTAAAAGCGCTGCCGTTAAGCAGCGCTTTTAGAAAGGACGTCCGGTGCGGCGCCGCTGCGCTGCACCGGACATGCCTATTGCTGCTTACTGGGCAACATTGAAGCCGGTCCAGCCGATGATTTCGGTGGCGGGAACGTCAATGTTGGTGCTGTCGATGACAGCCTGCGGGGAATAAACAACCTTGGGAACATCCTGACCGGCGAGCTTCCTCAGAAGCATCTCGGTGCCGATCTGGGACATGTAGTACGGGAAGGAGTCAACCGTAGCGGAGAGTTCGCCAGCCTTGATGGAAGCGCGGGCTTCGCTCGTACCGTCGGTACCTACGACGAGGCACTGTCCGAGCTTGCCTGCGGCCTTAACGGCTTCAAGCGCGCCCATCGCCATGGTGTCGTTGTTGGCGTAGATGGCCTTGAGGTCGGGATACTGCTTCATCCAGATATCCACAACGTCCTTCGCCTTCATGCGGTCCCAGTCTGCGTTCTGGATGGCAACGACTTCAACCTTGGAGTTGTTGTTGGCAAACCAGTTCTTGAAGCCTTCGGTCCTGGTCCTGGCCGGGGGCGCCTTGGGCAGACCCTGGACGATTGCGACCTGGCCTTCGCCGCCGATCTTTTCGTTGACCCACGCGGCGGCAAGTTCAGCGGCCTGCAGGTGCCATGCGCCGACTGTTACGCCAATCTGGGGCATGAACGCGTCGTTGACAACCGTAAGCTGAATGTTGGACTTGAGCGCATTTTCAATACCGGGCAGCAGGTTGCCTTCGGAAATGGGAGAGCACAGGATGCCGGTGTACTGCTTGTTCACCATGTCGTTAAGCACAGCCAGCTGGCCCTGTTCATCGGTTTCGCCCTGGGCGGCGCGCACATCAAGCGTAATGTTGTAGCCCGCTTCCTGCAGCGCTTTGCCTGCGGCTTCCGCGCCTTCCTTCTGCATGCGCCAGAACTCGTTTTCAAACGCCTTGCAGACATAACCGATCTTCAGCTCGCCGTCGATCTTGGGCATGGGCCCGAGCAGCGCTTCAACATCCTTATACTGCACAGCTTTGTCGTAGTAATCAAAACCCTGTTCTGCAACATCCGCTGCAGCCAGTTCCGTGGACGCGGGGGCCTCTGTGGCTGCGGGGGCCTCGGTCTCGGGCGCTGCGGGGGCTTCGCCCTGGGGCGCTGCGGTCGCGGCGGGGGGGGTGCTGGGGTTGGCGGCGCAAGCCACAAACGACAGCATCATGAGCAGGGTCAATGCAACTGCCATGAGTTTCTTCATACTGTTTCTTCCTCCCATATTGTTCTTGTGAGTTGATGTGGAATTGTAGGCCGACATGCATATTATGCCTGACTGAGCAAGTGGCTATGAGTTCTCACGCCAACTTCAGCATCAATATAGCACGCAAAAACCAAGGTGTCAATATTATAAAATTGTGTTTGTTGGTTTTATGTTGGTGTTATGTTGGGATATCATGAGTTGCGGAAACATGCGTTTTATGGTATAATTCGTACTTGAAAAAAGCGGCACCGCTTTACAAATACCGCGTTTTTCAAGACTTTTTTGGCTTTATTCATCCATTAGAACGTATGCTTACTCGTTCCTTAAGCGTTTTCGCGATTGAAAAGCGTGTCGTATCGGATCATACACAGTTGGACTTTGTCTTGTGTTTATATTAAATACCAAAAATCGAACATCAAAAGGAGTATTCGTATGAGCATCACCATCGCGGTATTGGGCAGCATCAATTACGATATTGTAGCCAAGGCCGTGCGGCTTCCTCATGTAGGCGAGACCGTGGACGGGTTTGGGGTAGACATGTACCTGGGCGGCAAAGGCACCAACCAGGCCGTGCAGGCACGGCTTTTGGGCGCAGACACCTACTTTATCGGCTGCATCGGCGCAGACACGCAGGGGGAAAGCGTACGTGAAAACCTCAAAGGTCAGGGCGTGGATGATAAGTTTCTCTACACGTTAGCGGATCAGCGCACTGGCTGCGCCGTCATTTACGTGGACGCAAACGGGGACAATATGCTTGTTCACGCCCCGGGTGCAAATAAGGCCATTACCCGGGAAATTGTAGACTCCGCAAAGGCGCAGATTCAGCAGGCAAGTATATTTATTACGCAGAACGAAATCAACGGGGATATGGTGGCCTACGGTCTTTCCACCGCAAAGGCGCTGGGCGTTACCACCATATTAAACCCCGCCCCTGCCGTCCCCATACCGGATGACGTATTCCCGCTGGTGTATTATATTACGCCCAACGAAACCGAGAGCGAAGCGTACACCGGCATCCTTCGTGCCGACATGCCGCTTGAAGCGTGGGCGCGCGCCAACGCGGAGTGGTTCCTGCAAAAGGGCGTAAAGGCGGTTTGCATCACCATGGGCGACAAGGGCGCGTACTATTACGACGGCACGCAGGAAGTATTTAAAAAAGCCTTCCGCATCAAGGCCGTCGATACCACCGCCGCAGGCGATGCTTTTAACGGCGGCCTTGCTTATGGGATTGCAAACAACTGGGACATTGAAAAGAGCATGCTCTTAGGCAGCGCCTGCGGTGCTTTAGCCGCCATGACCATAGGCGCGCAGAACTCCCTGCGTCCCATGGACGCGGTGGTGGATTACTTAAAAGCGGAGGGTCATACGCTTGGCTAAGGCTGTCATATTTGACATGGACGGTGTCCTTGTCAATTCCGAGCCGGTATACGACGCATACCACCAGACGATCGCAAAACGGCTCAACATCACCATTACGGAAGAACACGAAAGAAAATTCCGGGGCACGCCTTCACGCAAAATCTATGAAACCATCATAGAAGAATTTGCGCTTTCGGTCACCGCGGATGAACTCCTGAAAGAAGAAATTGAAGAAGTCCGGGCAACGTTCGCCGCAGGCAGCATTCCCGCGATGCCGCATGTATTCGACTTATTGCGACATTTGAAGCAAAACGGGTTCCTTGTTGGCGTTGCGACTTCCAATTACCTATTCAATGTGGAAAGCGTGCTGCGCCATAACAACGGACTTAGCTACGTGGACCAGATTTCCAGCATGGAATCTGTTACCCGCCCCAAACCCGCGCCGGATGTATTTTTACACGCGGCGGAAGCGCTGCGCGTTTCCCCTGCCGACTGCGTGGTGTTTGAGGATTCTCCAAACGGCATTGCCGCCGCGAAGGCAGCCGGCATGAAGGCCATAGGCTACGCCAACCCGGAACAGATTAAGCTCGATCTTTCAAAGGCGGACCGGATTATCTCCTCGTTTGATGAAGTAAATGCCGCAGATGTCACAGCGCTTCTGGAGCGCAACTGAAACAGCAAAAGCCGGGGCGCTGCCCCGGCTTTTCTTTTACTCAATCACAATCATATCATTTGCGTCAAACTTCCAGCCTTCCCAGTAGGCGACTTCCCAATAGTAGCCGTCCAGGTCCTGAAAGTAGCCGCTGTAGCCGCCCCAAAACACCCGTTCCGGCTGCTTTGCTATTTTTCCGCCCAAGGCAACAACCCGCCGAAATACGGAATCTGCCTCTTCCCTGGTCTTTGCGTTATAGGCGAGCGTTATCCCGCCAAAGCCGGTGCCGATTGCCGGCGGGGAATTCGCATTGATATCTTCCGCGAGCGGTGCAAGCGGATACAGTTCCAACCTGGTTCCGCCATTGTCAAAGAACACCACTTGCGGGTTCTCTTCCTGGTTTGGCGTGGTAAAGCCCAAGCCCTCATAAAACGCGCGGGATTTTACAATATCCCTTACGCCAAGGCAGATGATGTTGATGCGGTTCATAGCCCCTCCCCTTTTCTTTTGTTTCCTTTTTCCACCATAGCACAGCCAGGCCGTATTTGACAATGTGCCACGCCGGGTTGTATAATATCCACGCTGTGCACTTTATTCCGCTACCAATTCCACGGCAAAAGATGCACAGGCCAACACAATACTTGTTCCCGTAGCTCAGCAGGATAGAGCGTTCGCCTCCTAAGCGAAAGGCCGCGCGTTCGAATCGCGCCGGGAACGCCAGAAAGCCCGAAAGATAGATGTCTTTCGGGCT
This sequence comes from Bacillota bacterium, assembly GCA_023453725.1. Taxonomy (GTDB): domain Bacteria; phylum Bacillota; class Clostridia; order Christensenellales; family CAG-138; genus JAEYLA01. The sequence goes on from JAEXTB010000063.1 coordinate 9,098, forward strand.
TTATTTTCATTCAGATTTGTATCGCCCCGCCGATTGCGGAAGAGATATCCCACGCCATGTCCATCACATAGCTGATGATTTCCAGATATTTCGGAATACTTGCCGGATAGTTGCCGGAGAATACCTCAGCCGCCTCCTGCTCCGTCAGATGAATCAGGTTTTCAAACAGCGCCTGCAGCGCTTCTTTATCGATATTCCGGTTTTGTTCGGACATAAACTGCGCAATGGCCTCGGCGGTATCGCTCCATTCCCGGCGCATGTCCGCCGTGTGTTGGGCGTCGCCTTCCCGCATTGCATCAATGGTCTCAGCAGCATAATAATTGTATACGGTAAGAAGCCCTTCGAGCACCGCCGCCCTTTCTTGCCCATAATATTGGCCAAAAAACGTTGCGATGTCCATTGCGCTTTTTGTAAGCTGATCCCCTACCGCCTCCAGTTGGTCGATCTGATATTGAGACATCAGGATATATTCCCTTGTCCAATGCGCATTGTTTACCAGAAGCCGGTTCATATCATTGGACAGCACAGCCTGGTTTAGCGCAAACGGGGTGTTGGGCCTGACGGACATAAGAGCTTCCTCCCCTAAAGGTCTTTTGCCCCATATTATGCAGGGAGACTGAACTTTAAGCGCAGCAGAATTGGTACGCGGTAATATTTCATGATGAACGCAGACAATAGCAGGGGTGTTTTTTTGCCGCATGCTTCTCCTTGCAGGAAATACAGTCCCCATGCGTCTTGCAGCGGCGTGGGCATGGGCAGGAAAGTGATTTTACATACCGCAAATCGGTGATTGCCTGACCCATAATGTTGTATGAGACCTTTGTCCCATCCCATGCATATCCGTTTTTCTCATAGAACGCACGCGCGGGCAAGTTTTGATCCAGCACAAAAAGCGCGCTGTGCGTCACCCCCTGCTGCCGCATGGAAAATTCCGCTGCTTGAAGCAGTGCACGCCCATATCCGGAACGCATATAGTCCGGGTGGATATATAAGGAACGCACTTCTGCGTATCCCGTTGGCAGCTCTTCTATGCCAAAGACCGAGGTATCGATCGGCGTTCCAAATGAAATGCACCCAACCGGATTTTCGCCTACATAGGCAATGATCGCTTCCAGCTCCCCGCTTTGAAGCCATTTGGTAAACGGCTCCACCCAGTGGTCCTCTGAAAGCGCATCCAAGTACGCCTGCGGCACCATGCCCTGATACGCCGTTTTCCAGCTTGCAGCATGGATATGGCTTATTCGCTTTGCATCCGCTACGCTTGCCGGCCTTATTTCTATACAAGATGCCTGACGCCTCATTCCGCTTCTCTCCTTTGGTTTATTCCCATACATCCTGATACACCGGTAGGTTGCTACCCACTATACACCCGCCGTACATGCATGACAACAGAAAAGAAAAGGCAAATACATACCCATTCATGCCGGCATTCCTCTCCCCCAAAATGAGATGTCCACTTTCCCGGGCTATACAAGTTGACCATACTCGTAAACTTGTCTAAAATCGCTTGTGTCTTATCTGCGCAAAATTCTTCCCGCTAATGCCCGTTTCATCTACACTTTCGCAACTCCAAAAAATATATATTGCGTGGGCGTTGCATTTCTTTGCCCAACTTGTATAATGAAATTAGAAACCGGCATATCGAAAGGATGATCGCCATGAGCCTGCTTTCTCCTATACCCGAAGATGCGCTGCGCATTGTTACAGATACGTCCTTTACGCACGAACAGGCAATGATGAATCTGGCCCGGCTGCCCGGGCAAGCGTTTTTCGCGTTCCCGCTCCCGGAGGATTACGAGCGCCTCTATGTGCTTGGCGTGGTTTCCGACCTTGGTGAAGGGTTTGCGCCCTATTGCCCGCGCTACCTGCTGCCGGATTACGCCAAGCTGATGAAGGAAGGCTGCAAGTTCCTGCGCATAGACCCGCCCAAGACTCTGTTTGAGGCAATTCAGGCGCTAGAGATGTTCTACCGGCACATCCCATCCGTTACAAACTTCCCCGTCTATTTGGGTAGGCTTGATCAGCTGCTGGATCCTTTTATTAAGGATGTGGAGGAAGCCCGTTTCCTCATCAGGCATTTTCTCATATTTATTGACCGTACCATTTCGGATTCCTATGCGCACGCCAACATAGGGCCGGAGGAAACCGTGGCGGGCAACCTGATTCTTGATTGCGGGTATGAGCTGCAGAACGCCGTGCCCGGTATGACCATGCTGTATGATCCTGACATTACGCCGGACGCGTTTGCCAACAAGTGCATCCGCAATGCGCTGGCTTACGCCAGCCCGAGCTTTGCGGACCATAAGAGCTACCGCAAGGAGTATCCGGTAGAATACGGGATTGCAAGCTGCTACAATGTACTGCCTGTTGGCGGCGGGGCATATACGCTGTGCCGTCTCAATCTCCACCAGGCCGCAAACCAGGCAAAAAATGAAGAGGATTTCTTCTCCCGCGTGCTGCCCGAAGCAGCCTCCGCAATCAACGCCTTTATGGACGCAAAAATCAAATTTATGGTGGAGGAAAGCCTCTTCTTCCGCTCCAATTTCCTGGTGCAGGAAAGCTTTTTAAAACGCGAGCTGTTTACCGGTATGTTCGGCATGGTGGGCCTTGCGGAATGCGTAAATACGCTGTGCGAAAAGGCGGGCAATCCCTTCCGCTTTGGCCACAGCAAAGAAGCCGATGCGCTGGGCGTCGCCATTATGGAGCAGCTTACCAAGCTTGTGGAAGCGCACCGCTGTCCGTATTGTGAAATCAGCGGCAATCACTATTCCCTGCACGCCCAGGTGGGCATTGACAGCGATATCGGCACCAGCCCCGGGGCACGCATTCCCATTGGAGACGAAATTCCTCTTTATGAGCACCTCCGGCACGCGGGGAAGTTTCATCCATTCTTCCATTCCGGGACGGGCGATATTTTCCCGTTTGAAGTCACCCTCAAAAACAATCCGGAAAGCTTATTGGATTTGATACGTGGCTCGTTCTCGGTTGGCATGCGCTATTTTTCTACATACGCAAGCGATGCGGACGTCATCCGCATTACCGGATATCTTGTCAAGCGTTCGGATATTGAAAAACTAGCCCACGGCGAAGCCGTGCAGCAGCACAACGCACTGTGGGGCTTGGGCGAAGTGAAAAACGCCAAAATACTGGAGCGGAAAGTCCGTCACCTATGATACAGGCACCTGTCAACCGCATCATTGACCAAAGCAGCGTGGACGGCCCCGGAAACCGTACCGCGCTCTTTTTGCAGGGCTGCAATTTTAACTGCGGGTACTGCCACAACCCTGAAACCATACATGCCTGCATCCACTGCGGGGATTGCGTAGCGGTCTGCCCCACCGGGGCACTGCGTATGGAACACGGGGCCGTTACCTGGAACTCTTCCGTTTGCTGCGCGTGTGACGCCTGCCTTTCAGCATGTACCCACAGCGCCTCCCCCAAAATTGTATGGATGACGCCGGAGCAGGCGTTGGAGCGCATCAAAAGCAACATGCCCTTCATCCGCGGCATTACGTTTTCCGGCGGGGAATGTACGCTGTGGCGGGATTTTCTCTATGAGGTCTCCAAG